>JAFGME010000183.1 GCA_016927695.1 Bacteroidales bacterium | reverse complement strand
TCACCTATGGCTATTCTTATTAAACCACTTCGTGGTTTGACCTTGCAAAAGTAATGTCAATGAAATAATCAGTGGAAAGTCTTCGGGATCTAAGACAGGCATTTGTTTGTAGTGATTCAGGAACAAGGAATAATCCCGCCTGCTCCCGCCATTGCTTAATCCGGGCGGGCAGGGATTTTTCGATTCGCGTAGTATGCTTTACTTCTAAAATCATCATTCCCTGCCTGCCTGGCTTGGGCCGGTGCGGCGGCAGGCAGGGTTAACCGATGTTCGATATTCATTCGGTTTTACCGCCCGGAAGCAGGGATATCCAGGGTTTACCTGCTGCCTGTTCACATCCGGTTTCGAAGATATTAAAGGCTGCAAACACCCCCAATCCATCCGGGATATTGGAATAGATGATCACCGGTTCCCAGAAAGGATCATCTCCCTGGTAGTTCTCAAGCGACCTGTGGAACAGGTAATAAGTTTCATCTGTACTTAGAAGCATCAGCCTGATGCCTTTCAGCCGCTGAGTAAAAGAGGGGTCATACCATCCGGCGTACACCTCCCCCTCCAGCACAAAGGTTTTACCGTCACTTTCGGTGGCATCGATGAGGTTTTCTCCATCACGAAACGAAACCGGCTGTTCTGATTCATATTCAGGCTCGCCCGGAAAAGATTGAACCACCGTTGCAAATGCCAGTATCCGGTAATAATCGGGTTCGCCTGACGGATCGTCAAACTCAATACGCAGCCGGTATTCTTTGTACTCCTCTTCTATCACCGAATCAAGTTTTGTAAGCCTTATGGTGTTGTTCGGCAGCGGTATCCTGCACGATGCTTCTGCGCTGTAACCGCCGGGTGTTGATACCCGAAGCCCATATTCGCGACCGGCAATGATATCTATGCCCTCCAGCGAGGCATAATAATGGTAATGAACCGGATCAAAAACAAGCGCCACAGGGGTTTGCGCGGGGCCATGAAAAGTGACGGAGGCATCTTCAATCCATTTCGGTTCATAATATTGGGCAGGCTCATTGAGGGTACGTGAAAGGCTCACCCTGACCACAAGGGTGTCGGTCTGCGGCGACAGGTAACTGAAAACCACCAGCTTGGGTTGAATCCCCGAAAGGTCAACATCATCAACAACCGATTCGCAGGCCTGAAAGAACAGCGCCAGCGCCGGTATCAAAAAGGGTATCATTTTTTTCATTGTGCCGGAATTAAAACTGAACGGAATAAGTAACCGACGGTATCAGCGGGAAAAGGGATATCTGTTTTAACACGCGGTTGTCGGCATCGTCGTAGCCGATGAAATAGAAGAACGGGTTTTTCCTGTTGTACAGGTTATATACGCTCACCTCCCATGTCCGGCGGCTTTTTTCCTTCTTTTTGATGAACTGGGCGCTGAAATCGAGACGGTGGTAAGGGGCCATCCTGAAGCTGTTTTTCTCACCGTAGTCGTTCACATAGCCGTACCCATAGTAATATTGGCTGAAGCCCTGCGGATCGTGCGGTTCCGGAATATATTCACCGATGGGAAGGGTGATTGCATTGCCTGTACCGTACACCCAGATTCCGGAAAAGACGACGTTCCCGGAGAGTTCGTAAACGGCGACAACCGAAATGTCGTGCCGGCGATCGTAGCGGGGATAAAACTTCTTTCCGAAGTTTATCTCCTCAAACTGCCACTGCACCCATGAGAGGGTATAACCGACCCAGCCGGTGAGCTTACCTGTTTTACGCTGTACAAGGATTTCCATCCCGTAAGCCCATGCCTGACCGGAAGTAACATTTTGTTCCCATTCAACGCGTTTGCCTTCGGCAGGATCATCGATAAGCAGGAAGCTGGCCCCTTCGCGATAGGTAAGCACATTATCCGATTTTTTGTAATATCCCTCGAGCGAAAACTCAAGGTTTTGCGCTTTCAGTTCCCTGGCAGCGCCAAGAGAAACCTGCCGGCTTGTCTGGGGAGGCACATTTCCGGTGCTGGGCACCCACAGATCGGTTGGGAGACCCAGTCCGGTATTTGACAACAGATGCACATACTGGTTCATCTCCGCATAGGAAGCTTTAACGGCCTGGTTATCAGGCAGGAGGTAGCTTACACTCAGCCGGGGCTCGGGTTTGAGGTAATGCTTTTTTCCATCCATAAAATGAGACAACCTTACGCCTGCGTTGGCTCGCACACGTTCGCCGATGCGAAGGTCATCCTCCACATACAATCCCGATTCCAGCACATTGATAGCAGTGATCTCTGTTTTATACTCTTGGATATAATCGTCTTTGAGCACAAGGGCGCTCGGGGTAAAACGGTGAAAGGTGGTGAGCAGCCCCCCCCTGAGGGTATGGCCGGGATGAGGCGAAAAAAGGAGGTCATACTTCAACGCCACATCCCTTATTCCCGAAGTGTACGAAAGCTCATATTTCTCCTCCTGATATTTCTCCTCAATGTATATCTTCAGCCGGTAATTGCTGTATATCAGGGAAGTGTTTGCAAACAGCCGGTTATTGAACAGGTGGTTCCACCGCATGGTTGCCGTTGCATTCTCCCAGAAGATACCCGCCTCCTCACTTGAGTAATTATCTTTGTAGCGGTAGTAGAACTTATCCCGACCAGTGTAAGCGCTGACAAAAAAGCGGTTTTTCTCATCAAGAGAATAATTCATTTTGGCATTGAGATCGTAAAAGAAATACCCTCCCCTTTCGTCTTTTGGCATATACGGCATCACAAGGAGGTCGAGGTACGTTCTTCTGCCGGAAACGATAAAGGACGATTTCTCCTTAACAATCGGACCCTCCAGCACAAGCCTCGAAGAGATGAGCCCTATCCCGGCCTCGCCGCCAAACTGCTCTTTGTTTCCGTCTTTCATATTCATCTCGAGCACCGATGAAAGCCGCCCGCCATACCGCGCCGGAAACCCGCCCTTGGTAAGCTGAATGCTTTTGATGGCATCCCCGTTAAACAGGCTGAAAAAGCCGAAGAGATGAGAGGCGTTGTACACCGTTGCATCGTCCAAGATGATGAGGTTCTGGTCGGCGCCCCCGCCCCTTACATAAAATCCGCTGGTTCCCTCGGTACCTTTCTGAACACCCGGCATAAGCTGGATCACCTTCAGTACATCTTTTTCTCCAAGAAAAGCAGGAAGATGCTTTATTTGCCTGACGGGGATTTCTATCACTCCCATCTGCGGCGTCTCCGTAACAGAGGGAACAAGATCGCCCATAATAACAACCTCATCTAATTCGATGGAGGGATTAAGGAATATATCAAGGGTGATATGCCGGTTCAGATGTATCTGCACCTGCTCATGGGTATAACCGACAAAAGAGAACACCACTTTATATTCATTTTCGGGCAGGGTGATCGAATAAAAGCCGTAATTGTTGCTCACCGTTCCGGTCTTCTGAAGGGGGAAATAGATATTCACACCCGGAAGGGTCTCACGGCTCCCTTTCTCATACACAAAGCCGCTCAGGGTGTAGAGGGCTGACTGTCCAAACGATCCCTTCGCCATCATGTAAAAAGCAAGAAAACATATCAAAGAGAGTAACCTTACATGCATACACAGTTATTTCGGAATGTGCAAATAACGGTAAAAAGGGGCTGGAAGATATGGTTGGCATGAAATATTCTTTACCTGGTGCATCATAGAGGATTGATTTTTATATACGGGGAATGTGATCCCTGGTCGGCCACTGCCGTTGACCTTACATACAACACCAATTCCATAAAATTCATCAATCCGGGAGGCAATCATTCCACCTGGATCTCATCGCTGCCGGAGGATATGAGAAAGGAGCTTGTTGACACTATTATGGATTGGCTGAAGTAGAGAATTAGTCCTTCCTTCATAAAAAGGCAAGTTTTTTTTGTGAAAAAACAGGAAATTATTCTTGTTTTTTTATACTTTTAGTGTTACATTTTACAAAAAAAATTACCATTATGAAAAGAGTTTTATTTGTTTTTCTTGTAATGCCATTGCTATGCCTGCATGCCAATGATATTCAGGTCAGCCAGGGTGAAAATGAAGTCACTTTAATTGAATCCTCAGACGATCATATTCTTATTGATTTCAAAATCAGCCATTTTGAAACTCTTCCCGTTACGATCGGTGATGAAATCTATCATCTGTTAACACTTGAGAAGCACTGCAACGTCAGTGAAAAAGGCATGCCGGCCTTGCCTTTTCTTTCAAGAAGTTTTATTATCCCGGGTGACAAAGGGGTGAAAATTGAAGTGATTGGCGACAAGTTCATTGAAGTTGAACTGGCAGTTGCCCCTTCCAAAGGAATCCTTTTCCGGGACCAGGATCCGGCATTGGTTCCATATGTGTTTTCAGAAGTTTACAATCAGAATGAGGATTATCCGCAGCAACTGACGAAAACAGACGAACCTTACATATTAAGAGATCTGCGTGGTGTAAACCTGAAAGTGTACCCATTCAAATACAATCCTGTAAAGAAAATAGTAAAAGTGTACACCCATCTTCTCATCAGGATTGTGTTTACGGATGAGCCGTCAACGAATATTCAGGCCGGGCCGGTTGAAAGCATAAATCCTTGGTTTAAGCCTGTTTACAAAAATCACTTCATGAATTTTGATGAGGCGAAGTATCCGGTAGTGGGAGAATCGGGGAGAATGCTGGTGATCTGCCACCCCTCGTTTCTGGGCGACATTATTCCCTATGTCGCATGGAAAATTGAAAAAGGGATACAGGCCGACCTTGTGGATGCATCCATTGTTGGGGTGGACACTACCAGCATCCTTGCATTTATTCAGGGCCAGTTTAACCTGGGCAATGGGCTGACTTTTGTACAGTTCGTTGGCGATGCAGCACAGATACCCACTTTTACCTATGCCGGAGGTGGTTCAGATCCATCGTATTCACTATTGGCAGGAAGCGACAGTTATCCTGATATCATTGTGGGCCGCTTCTCTGCCGAAACAAGCGCTGAAGTTCAAACTCAGGTTGAGCGGACGATCCATTATGAGAGAGACCTCAATTGGGGCGGATGGCTCCACGAGGGTACCGGAATTGCCTCTGAGCAAGGCGCAGGAATAGGCTGGAATGGTTTGGCCGACTGGGAGCATATGGATGTTTTACGTACCCGTTTGCTCAATTATAATTATACCGCCATAGACCAGTTTTACGGAACCAATGGTGCAACAGCAACTGATGTTTCAAACGCCCTGAACGATGGCAGAGGAATTGTAAATTATTGCGGACATGGCGGAACCGGTGGATGGGCAACCACAGGTTTCAGCTCTGCTCATGTAAATGCATTGACAAATGAATACCTGCTTCCTTACATTCATGCGGTTGCCTGTGTCAATGGTAATTTTACCGGATCCACATGTTTTGCTGAAAGCTGGCTTAGGGCCACCAACGGATCGGATCCCACGGGAGCCATTGCCATGTATGCATCCTCGATAAACCAGTCATGGTCGCCTCCCATGGTTGCACAGGATTATTCCATACAACATCTTGTTGATGAGGATTACTTTACCCTTGGGGCGCTCTGGTTCAACGGTTCCTGTGCCATGATCGACATCAAAGGGCAGGCAGGTGTGGATATGTTCATGACCTGGCATATCTTCGGTGACGGATCTCTCCGTTACAGGACAAACACTCCTTCCATAATGGCGGTTTATCATGATCCCGGAATTTCGTCCGGGCAAACAACTTTTTTTGTAGGTACAGATGTTGTCGGCGCCCAGGTTTGCCTTTCCTGTCCCGGAGAAATAATTGCTTCAGGTATCACCAATGTGAACGGGCAGGTATACCTTAGCCTGCCTTCTACCATCAATTGTTCTATGCTAAAGCTGACGGTAACGGCCTATAATAAAATTACCTATCAGAGTGAAGTTCCTGCCAATGCCGATGGTATCTGGTCAGGCGCAGTTTCTACCGACTGGCACAACAGCAATAACTGGATGGACAGTCAGGTGCCGGATGCCGATCAGGATGTTACGATTATAGCAGGCAGGCCCCGATACCCTGTAGTTACAGGAACAGCCGAATGCAGGAGTCTTACCATTGAACCGGGGGGTAGCCTGGATGTATCAGGATATAAACTAACCGTGAATGGTGCGCTCACCGTGGAAGGCAATCTGGGTATTTCAGGCTCAACCTCACAATTGGTGGTAACAGGAGATGTGTTATGGGAATCGGGATCCACAGAAAGTATCACAGGCGCTTCCTCCATTTTTGAGGTCAGGGGACACTGGCATTTCAATGCCGGAAGCGATGCTTCGATAGATTATGGTTTTGTTAAGTTTACGGGGGCATTCAGCTATTCTGTTTACTGCCACTCGGCCACAAGCCATTTCCGGCATGTGATCATTGCCAAGGATGCAGGGAAATACATTCTTTACAACAGCAGCTCAACTGAGGATATGCATATTACAGGAAACCTTTTTGTTTATGCGGGCTCCACACTGAGGCAGTATTCTGCCGGAAACCTGATTGTCGACGGGCAATTTAACTGCGACGGGCAACACAGGTTTTATGATGGCGCCTTTGTTTACAATGGTCCGGGTGTGAATTACAATCCTGATCCTACCAGCTATTTCGCAAATTTTGTTATGAATTCAACAGGAACATTTGAGGTGATGACAGATGCTGATATCAACGGCAATTTGACAATTAATGGAGGAAAACTGGATCTTAACGGAAATACCCTGACCATTTCAGGTAATTGGACCAACAATTTGGGAACCAATGCATTCAGCGAAACAGGCAGCAGGGTGATTTTTGATGGACCGTCAAATCAGACCCTTGGAAATAATGAGGATTTTGGAACCATCGAGGTAAATATCACAGGAGGTTTATTAGTGATCTCCAACAAGGATGTTACCTGTGCTTCCTACGACTGGACTGCCGGAGGCCTGGATGTGACAGACGGAAGCTTCGTAGCCGGAGATCTTATTGACAGCGGGCTTTTCGGCAGTTTTTATCTGGATGCCGGGGGGGTGATCGATCTTACCAACAGTGACGGCTGGATAGATATGAACTGTAACATTGATATGACCGGCGGCAATTTTTTTGTAAGAGGAGGAACCGGATCAAGCTGGTGGCCTTTCGCTGCCAATGCCACCCTGAATATGTCAGGGGGAACCCTGGATTTCACTGATCAGAGCATCTATCTCAACGATAATGCCACCTTCACACTAAATGAAAATATTACAGGGGGAACCATCCGGACAGCAGGAAGTTTTACAGGCCCCAGCAATACTTTTAATCCCGCAGGGGGAATTGTCGAATTGTATGGCTCCTGGGATGTTTCATTGGAACATGGTCCCTCCAGCGCCCTGCATCAAGTGAAAATTAGCAAGTCGGTATCCGAAAACACAGGCAATCCACCGGAAAAAATCATCCCGCATCCGGGTGACAATGGCGGTGATGGCAGCCTTCAACCGTGTGACCCGAAAGCCGGTCTGGTAACTGCCGGAACAGGGCTTCACATTATGGATATCCTGAGGATAGAAAGCGGGAGTTTTGATGTGAATGGCAAAGTGATCAGTATTGATGGAGATTTCTATATCAAAGGCCATCTTATAATGGATGCTGCGGCTGATGTTATTATTGCCGGCAACAATGTTGACTGGGAAAACGGCTCAACAGCTACCTGCACCGATGGTATGATTTATTTTGGAAATACTTGGAGTTTTCTAAGCGGCAGTGAAGCATTGCTAAGCCCCGGTCATCTTGTGATTACTGACAACATCGGGGATAAATCATTAATAAGCCAGGATGATAACAGTTGTTTTGGTGATCTTGCCATTAATAATGATTTTTATGTTACCCGAATTGGCGCTCAAAGTAATTTTCCTGTTTTTATAGATGGCAACCTGACACTTTATAATGATACAGAGATTGAGATATCCTGGAAACAGATGATTGTGAACGGCAATACATTGATGAATCCAACTTCAAACCTTACTATGATTAACAGTGGCAGTATTCTTGCCTATGACAGTTTTACATGCGACGGAACCATCAATATGGATGGAGGCGATGCATATCTTATGGGTAGTTTCCTGCTGGATGTTAATGGTTCTCTTATTATTGACGACGGACAGTTTGTTCTTCATGCACCTTATACAGGGGCTTATGAAAGCATTACCGGTTACGTGGAACTAAACGGAGGGACTTTTCAGGTAACATACAGCGGGATACAGTTCGGATCATCATCCAATTTTGTTTACAACGGTGGCAATATGAAAGTGGGTTGGGCTTTTCGTGCCCTCTATGCAGGAACCTTTCAGCCACTTCACGGCGCGGTTGAGTTCATGGGAACCGGTTCTCCAACCATTGAGATGGAAGCTTCCAATTATTTCCACGACCTGCTAATCAACAAGGAAGGAGCAGGCGCCATGATCATGATGACCCCGTTGAAGGTCAATAACGACCTGCGAATTCTTGATGGCACTCTAAACACCAGCGCCCACGATCTTTCTGTTATGGGAGACGTAATCATAGAACTTAACGGTGAACTGAATCCGGATGGAGGTCAGATATTCGTGAGGAGCGACTGGATTAATAACTGCGGAGACACCGGCTTTGCCGAGTCCAATAGTACGGTTACTTTTTTTGATGATAACAGTTGCTATATCAGGACAAATGAAAAGTTCCACAATCTATACGTGGACAAAGACAATCCAAGCTTCTGCATCCTTTACCTTGACAGCGCCGTTACCGTTACCGTTGCTGAGAACTTTAGTATTAATGACGGCAAAATGAGTATGTCGGACAACTGCACATTGCATGTCATGAATGATCTGTATGTAAACCCGGGTTGCGAAATATGGCTGTTTGATTACTATACCAACTGCCATATCACTGTGGACGGGGTGGCCGGGATTGGCGTCAATGGTAAGATAACCTTAAACACGGGAGATACAATAGTATTCAACTCCGACTTTATCAACCAGGGCACACTTGATATTACGGATGCATCATGTAAAGTGCATGGGTATTTTTCATCGACTTCAGCGGCATCCTTAATACTTAATTCCGGAGAATTTATTTATGAC
>JAFGME010000182.1 GCA_016927695.1 Bacteroidales bacterium | reverse complement strand
AATGTAGAAAAATTTATGAATAAAAAAATTAGTTTGTTATTTCATTCAGATACCTGTGTATCTGAGCTTGCTTATCCCCGGGATTTTTTGTGGGTATGGGATACCAGGAGTACCAACCGTTGCCGGCGCCCCATAACTGCCTGAAATTCCCGCTTCCCTTTTCATACGAGTAAACGGTTTCATAAGTTTTGCTGATGCCCATGTAATCTATCACCTGGGTTTGTTCAATCAGGTTGCCTGCTTCATCATAAAGGTAGGAGAACACAAAGGCAAGATGCCAGATCTCTAGGAAATCAACATTGTAGATGGAGATTGATTTCAACTTTCCCGATTCATAAGCGAACTCATGCCTGGTCACAAATGCGTTGCTGCCGAATGAAAAGGTTTCTATTTTAGCAATCACTCCTTCTTCATAAGTAATGGTGTCTTTTGTTATCTCCTGCCATGCAGTTCCGTCGAAACTAAAGGTGGTGGCGTAAAGCAAAATTTCGCCGCCCCAGCCGTATTCCATTTTCATCACTGCAATCTCTATCCCTCCAAGATAATCGTAATCTGTCATTTTCATCAGTTTCGTCCCTGAATACTCATAACTGCTTTTGCTGGTCGGGTTCCAGGCAGCGCCGTCAAAATTATAGGAGGTGCTTTCAGACCAGAGGTTGTTGGCAAATTTGATCACCTCCTTGTCATCCTCAATCCAGTTGTCATCGTCATAATCATAAGTAATTATTTCCACAGTGGAAGCATCAGGGTATGACAACTCGTCTTTGGAGGCAAAGCTCCATGCCTTTGCGCTGTAATCATAATTTGTTACCCTTTTAATTTTGTTGTCGGCGTATTCAATGACATCCCTGGTATCTTCCTGCCCGTCTTCATAAAAGATTTCTTCAATAATCCTGTAAGCATTCGAGGGAGCCGGATTGTCGTCGTCGTCATCGTCTTTCTTACATCCTGAGAAAAGTAATCCTGTCACCAAAATCATGAAGGCCAATAAGGCCGGATTCGTCTTAGTATTCATACTTATTCAATTAATAAGGAACAAAAATAAAAAATATTACCGGGATGGGATAAATATTTTTATTCATGGATTAATCTGCAGCCTTTTTTAACCCTATTCTTCATTGGGGAAAAACATAATTCACATAAACCTTCAGGATATTTTATACATTTGTGCTGCCAATCAAATAGTGGTTTATGATCAGGGTTTTAATCATTGATGATGAAGAAAAGGCGCGCACAGCCTTACGCAATCTGCTGGAGAAGCATTGTCCCGAAATCCGTATCCTGGGTGAGGCCGGCAATGTGAAATCCGGTCTTGAGCTGATCCGTGAAGAGCATCCGGAGGCTGTTTTTCTGGATGTTCAGATGCCCGATGGTACCGGTTTTAACCTGTTGGAGCAGGTGGGAAAGATTGATTTTAAGGTGATTTTTGTATCTGCCTACGACAAGTTTGCCATTCAGGCCTTTAAATTTTCGGCCATTGATTTTTTACAGAAGCCGGTTGACCCTGAGTTGCTGATTGAAGCCTGCACAAGACTTGGAAAAAGTGAAAGCCGTTTTGAGGAGATCAACAAAAAGCTTGAGGTACTCCTGGGTAATATGAACAGCTTTGAAAAGATTGCCCTTCCAACCATGGATGGGATCATTTTCGTGAAGATCAAAGAAATCACACGTTGTGAAAGCGACAACAATTACACTAATATTTTCCTGAGTACCGGCCAGAAGATCATTGTTTCAAAAACCCTGAAAGAGTACGATGATATGCTGACTCCGTTCAATTTTTTCAGGATACACAAATCTTACCTCATCAACCTGGCATATCTTCAGCGGTATAAAAAGGGAGAGGGCGGATCGGTGATCATGGAAGACGGAACCGAACTGGAGGTGTCGAGGCGCAGGAAGGAAGAATTCCTTGCCTGCCTTCAGCGGGCCTGAAAAGATGAAGGAACAAGACATTTCCCGCTTTCCCATGGCGGTTCGGAACTCCCGTTACGGATGATATTCCCGTTGCAACCGGTAAATTCCCCCTCGCTGTTTTTAAGCAGAACCATCATCCTGCCCGTTCCGAGATGATTGAGGACGGTTATCATGGTTTCCCTTTTTGAAGCGCCGGGATGATCCCTGGCGATTTGTAATCCCGCCGCATTGTTCCATGCATCCATATCCGAGCTCTCTTTATCGTGCAGGTGGGTGAGGCCTTTTCTTTTTCCTTTTTTGTAGGCTGAATAATTGCCTTTTTCATGGGCTTTTCCCAGCCATTTGGCTTTTCCCTTCCCGGTTTCCATGGCCAGCCGTGCCATCCAGTAGGCGTGTTTGAAAGCATCGGACAGCCCGCCCCGATTGTCGCCATCGAGAATACCCTCTGTATCAAGGCTGTCGGTGACCCGGAGGGCATCCATCGAAACCCGGAAGGCCTTCCCTGCTGAAAACGGATGGCATAAAACCCATAGCTTTTCCGGCATGCTGATCTTATCGTATCTCAAGGGCCTGCCGCTTTTCTGACCAAAACAGGCCATGCCGGAAAACAGCAGGAATAAGTACGCGAAAATGCAAAAGACCTTTTTCATTCCGGGAAAATGTGTTGCAAATATCGTTAATCTTTATTTTACAGCCTTTACAGACGATAATATTTGTTCAGGAATTATTGATTCTGTGGATTGAATTTTTTTACATTTGCCGTTTTTATATTTGAAAGCAATAAAAAATACAGCTATGAGTAATTTCCTTTCGGAAAGAATATGCCAGCTATCCGTTTCAGCCACCCTTGAAATGTCAAAACGCACAAGGGAATTAAAGGCTGAAGGGCACGACATCATTGACCTGAGCATAGGTGAACCCGATTTTAACACTCCTGTGTCTGTGAAGGAAGCGGCCAAAAAGGCCATTGATCATAATCAAACCCATTACACGCCTGTTTCGGGTTTGCCGGAATTGAGGAAGGCCATAGCAGCCAAGCTTCTACAGGAGAACCGGATTGAATATGCGCCGGATCAGATCGTGGTTTCCAACGGGGCCAAGCAATCCATCGCCAACGCCATGCTTTGCCTTGTCAATCCGGGCGATGAAGTGGTGATCCCGGCGCCCTATTGGGTTTCGTACCCTGAGATCGCAAAGCTTGCAGGAGGTTCCGTGGTAAAGATTCCCACTTCCGTGGAAAGCAATTTTAAAGTCACTCCCGGTCAGGTGAGAAGTGTTTTGAACCACAAATCAAAAGTGTTTGTCTTTTCCTCTCCCAGCAACCCGACAGGAAGCTCTTATACCTATGAAGAACTCAGGGCGCTGGCTGAGGTTTTTGCCGGTTTCCCAAATCTCTTTCTGATCTCTGATGAGATATATGAATACATCATTTTTAACGGCAGCCACACCAGCCTGGCCATTTTCCCCGGGATCAAAAACAGAGTGGTCACTATCAACGGTTTGTCGAAAGGTTGTGCCATGACAGGATGGAGACTCGGCTATATGGCTGCAGATGCAGCCCTGGCCAAAGCATGCGACAAGCTCCAGGGGCAGATCACTTCCAATGCATCCTCCATTTCTCAGATGGCCGCCGTGGAAGGAATAAGGCTCAACCCGCAGAATTCTTCCGAAATTCGTGAAATGGTGCAGGCATTCAAACAAAGAAGAGACATTGTGCTTGATTATATGAAAGAAATCCCGGAGATGAAAACCTGTTTGCCCGACGGTGCATTTTATATTTTCCCGGACGTCAGGGCATTATTTGGCAAAAGCAACGGCTCAGTGAAGATTACCAACGATATGGATCTTTCGATGTACCTGCTTAATGAGGCCAGAGTAGCCGTGGTCCCGGGCGCAGCTTTCGGAAATGAAAACTGCATCAGGATATCCTATGCCACATCCCTGGAAAACCTCGAAAAAGCAATGCGAAGGATCATAGTATCGGTAAAAAAACTCTCATAAAAGATCGGGAAATTAATTATTTTTACAGGCTTTTAATCGATTTTAGAATGGCAGACCAGAGAATCACGGATGTAAACCTTATTGTGCCGGCCTTCGGGAACCTGAAGGTTCTTATTGTCGGCGACATCATGGTGGATTCTTATGTGATGGGGAAAGTGGAGAGGATATCCCCTGAAGCGCCGGTACCCATAGTGTTGGTGACCAAAAGGGAAAACAGGCTGGGTGGGGCTGCCAATGTGGCGCTCAACATCAAATCGCTGAAGGCCGAACCCTATCTTTGCTCTGTGATAGGTACCGATAAAAAAGGGGATGAATTTCTTGAAATCCTGCAGCAGGAAGGAATGAGCCCCGAGGGCATCGTGAGAAGCACTGGAAGGGTGACCACCACAAAATTCAGAGTGATTGGCAATAAGGTGCAAATGCTGAGGGTGGATGAGGAATCTCTCACCCCTGTTTCATCCATTGAAAGGGAAGAACTGGCAAAGAAATATTCCGCCATCCTCCGGGAAAGAAAAATAGATGTCGTTATCTTTCAGGACTATGACAAGGGGGTGATATCCAAAGAACTGATCGGTCATTTTGTTTCCCTGGCAAGGGAGGCAGGCGTGCCGGTGGCTGTTGACCCGAAACGGAAAAATTTTATGGATTACAGGAATGTGGACCTGTTCAAGCCCAACCTGAAAGAATTGAAAGAGGGACTAAAGTTCGATTTTGACCATAAAAAAGAAGGTGAACTGGAAAGAGCCGTTGATCTGCTCAGGGAAAAGATCAATGCCCGGATCATCATGGTCACCCTTTCGGAAGATGGGGTTTTCACAAGCTACAGGAATAACGACGAAAACAGCTTTATGGTCATCCCTTCGCATGTAAGGCAGGTGGCTGATGTTTCCGGGGCCGGGGATACTGTGATCAGTGTGGCAGCCCTTTGCCTGGCGCTGAAAACGGAACCTTTCACCCTCGCCTTCGTATCCAACATTGCCGGAGGGCTGGTGTGCGAAGAGGCCGGGGTGGTGCCGGTAAACAGGGAGAAACTGATCAGGGAACTGGCTAAAATCAATAAAGCCCGGTTTGAATGAATAATTTGGAAATCATTGTTGATAACTCTGACACAGCCCTGCATGGCTGCACATTTAATTGGTTAAATTTGCGTGAAAATAATCCGGCTCTGCCGGCGTTTGGTTATTCTAATATAACTGTCATTTTTTGAAAGCAAGGAGTGTTTTCATAGTCATCATTGTTGTTGCAACCGTAATAATTCCCGGTTGGCTGCAGGCTCAGAACAACAGGGTCCAGAATCTCCCTGTATATGACTATTCCAAATATCACTTCGGGTTTGTCCTGGGAGTGAACCAGATGCATTTTACAGTGAAGCCCTTAGCCAACCTGCACAGGATCGTTTTTGATTCAACCTTTGTGGAGGACATCTCAGCCGACTCGGCCATATTGTATTCCGTTGAGCATGAGCCCGTGCTTGGGTTTACCGTGGGAATTGTTTCCAATCTGAGACTTGGCGAGTACTTCGACCTGCGTTTTATCCCTTCCCTCTCATTCGGGGAAAGATATCTCGACTACAGAATCCTGAAATTCCGGAAAGGCGAGGAAACCCTTATTGATATCAGGAAAGACATCCAGTCTACCTTTGTTGACCTGCCCTTCCATGTCAAATACAAATCGAAAAGGTCAGGCAACTTCAGGGCTTATCTGCTGTCAGGTATCAATCCCAGGATAGACCTGGCCTCCCAGGCTAAAAAGGAAAGGGAAACCAACCAGGTGATCGTGAAACTCAAACGCGGCGACGTTTATTTTGACATAGGTGTCGGCTTCGACTGGTATTTTGAATGGTTCAAGCTGGGAACGGAACTTAAAATGTCATACGGGCTTACCGATGTTTTGAAGCGTGAACACAATATTTATAGCGATGGCATTGACAGGCTGACGTCTAAAATATTTCAGTTTTCATTTACCTTTGAGTAGTATCTAACCCTTCTCTGATGAGCGAACAGGAAAAAATAAACGGGCTTTTCGAAACGCTTGTTACCAAAGGCCGCCTGAAACAACTGGTTTACAGGAATACCCATAACGCCCTGAACCTGTTGAAAGAAACCATGAAAGAGTTTTCAGGACAATATGAGCAGCATAAAAATGGCAATGGCATTGAAATCCCGTTCATATTTAACGACAGGGGCGAGTTTGAAGCGGAGTTGAAGTTCGCCGGCGACACCCTGATGTTCATGATGCATACCAATGTTTTTGAGTTTTCAAGGGATCACGAGGTAATGAAAACATCTTACATCCGTGAAGATAAGAACAGGTCCTATTGCGGTATCATCAATATCTTCAACTTCCTCAGCGATTCGTTCAAGTACAACAGGCTCAACGACATCGGGTACCTCATCGGAAGGATATTCATCAACAGGGACAACCATTACTTTGTGGAAGGGAAAAGAGAGATCGGTTTTCTTTACAGTAACTTCGGAGACTCAGTACTGAATCCTTCCACAGCATCGGAAATCATCAGATCTGCCATCCTCTACACCATCAATTTCGACCTTCTTACACCTCCTTATGACAGCCTGAAGGAAGTCACCGTTCAGGAGTTCAATTCTGTACTGGATTCTATGCAGATCAAAACGGGTAAACGACTGGGCTTCAGGTTTCAGGCTGATCCGGCCTGAAAACACAATTCCTTTGGCAGGCAGGGCATTCTTATTATCTTTGCCCTGTAATTATAAACTCATGAACAAGCTTATAACGGAGGCGGATTTATTGCCGGATGAATAAAAAACAAAAAATGATTACCCCGGGTGTTTCTATAATAACACATCATGTTTAAAAGGATTTTAATAACGGTTTTTGCCTGTGTTCTTTTGGCTGCAGTTCCCGGTACGGAAAAGGAGGACGGGATAAGCATCTTTTTCCTGGGCGATTCCATTACCACAGGGGCAGGGCTTTCGGGCGGAGATAAAACTTTTGCAGACCTGACCGGAGAAATGCTCCTGAAACATAATTTCACAGCCAATATCCGGAATGTGGGCATATCCGGTGAAAAGTCCGATGGAGCGCTTGCGCGGCTTCAAAAAGATGTGATTTCTCAACACCCTGATGTGGTGGTAGTAATGTATGGCACCAACGATGCCTTCGTGGATGAGGGTAAGACGGTTGAACGCTTACCTTTAAATGATTACAAAAGAAATCTCTCCAATATCGTCCGACAATTAATGGACGAAAACATACAGGTGATCCTGATGACACCCGTGCCTCTGGGGAATAACCCGGCCCTGGAAAGAGAACCCTACAGTACCAAAGGCCTTGATTTTTACCTTAAACCTTATGTGTCAGCATGCAGGGAAATTGCAGAAAATCATCAGGTGATGCTTGCAGACAACTTTCTCCTTTGGGAGGAGAAAAAAAGGTTAGGCAAAAATATGGACGACTTGTTACCGGATGGCAAACACCCCAATGCAAACGGTCATGCAGAAATTGCCGGAATCCTTTTTCCAAAGGCGCTGCAGGCTTGCATGAACCTGAAAGAGAGCCGGATCATTGTCCGGGACGAAGAATATAATTCTGCCCACTTTCAGGCAGATCTCAGGCCGAAGGGAGGTTTTTTAGAGATATCGGGTGTTTTTGGTTATTTTTATGCCAATTACCTGCCCGGAAAAGGTGATTTCAAGATCGCTGCAAGGTTCCGGATTGAGCAGTTCAACCAGGCTGAGCCTGCCTTTGTGCTGGGCGACTCACAATTCAGTTTTTTTGAGGAAGGCCGGAGCCTTTCCATTTCCGGCTTGTTCAGTGGATACAGGAATGTGTTTATTCGCCTCGACAGCGCCGGTATCGATCCCCGAAATTGGATGGAATTCATCCTGAAAAGAAGCCGGATTTCTATTGATCTGATTATCAACGAAAAGAAAATCTTTGAATGCTTTTACCAGGAGGAATTTTCCGGCAAAACCGGTTTTAAACCCGGCAGGGCTAAAATCCAGGTCAGCCGGTTTTCTCTGGAAGGTAACCTGACAGAGGTCTCTACCATTCCCAGGTCGTTTACCATCCCCGTTGTGGATATTTCAAATGACTCTGCGAAGCAGGTAATTGTTGACAGGGAGCCCGGTCAGTATCTCGGCCACCCGACCACAGCCCTGCTGGAGGATCAAAAAACCATGTTTGTTGTTTATCCGAAAGGGCATGGGGGGGGCGCCCTTGTCCTCAAAAAAAGTGAAGATGCCGGACTTACCTGGAGCGACAGGCTTGCAGTGCCTGAAAACTGGTCCGGTTCCAAAGAGGTTCCCACCATTTACCGGTCTGTTGACAGGCAGGGAAATCGACGGTTGATCATATTTTCAGGGCTCTATCCTATACGGATGACCTTTTCGGATGACGATGGAAAAACATGGTCGCCGTTGCAACCTGTATTTAGTTATGGAGGGATTGTAACCATGAGTGACATGGGCAGAAGGGCGAATGGCGATTATGTGGTTTTTTTTCATGATGATGGCAAATACTACCAGCGGGAAGGAAAGAAGACCAATAAGTTTTTTGTTTTCAGGAGCCTTTCTTCCGATGGCGGCCTCACCTGGAGTGATCCGCAGGTGGTAACATATCACAAATCTGCGCATTTGTGTGAAGGAGGCCTGATAGTATCCCCCGACGGAAAGGAATGGGCGTTGCTGCTCAGGGAGAACAGCAGGAACTACAATTCGATGATCATTTTCAGCCGCGACGAAGGCGAAACATGGACTGCCCCGGTGGAATTGCCGGCAAGCCTCACCGGCGACAGGCACCAGCTTTTATACGCCCCGGACGGAAGAATAGTGGCTGTTTTCAGGGATATGGCAGGCCTATCTCCGACACGCGGCGATTTTGTCGGTTGGGTGGGCGCCTGGGATGATCTGAAAAACGGAGGGGAAGGGCAGTGCAGAATACGTCTTCTCGATAACAAAGTGGCTTACGATTGCGGTTACCCCGGACTGGAACTGCTTCCCGGAGGCGCTTTTGCAGCCACCACTTATGGACACTGGCAGGAAGGGGAATTGCCCTACATCATGTCAGTAAGGTTCACACTGGATGATATTGACCTTATGCTGGAAAAATGAATCACTGAGCTGACAGGTGTATTTATGCCCTGTCATTATTGTTGTTTTACGGAATGATAGTAATTCACATCATAAGAAGAACATTGAAAATATCATGAAGAGAGCATTGTATTTTTGTTTGAATGTGCCGGCTTTGTTGTCATTGCTGTTTTCTGTATGGTTCACTTCCCATCTTTTGGCTGACGGTTCGAAGTTACGGAATCCGGATTACCGGGAGGTGACCTTCGGTGAAAAAACAGGCTTTATTCTCGAAAATGACCGGATTGCTTCCGCTGTTTACCTGTTTAACGGAAAGCTGCTGGCGGATTCGCTGTATTTCCTGAATCATGGGGACCCGGAAACAGGATATGAAGGGCCCGTCCTTGTCACAGATGCGGATTTCCGCCTTGAAGTGATCTGGACAGGACAAAAAGCCCCGGGTAACATCGACAATGCCGATAATATATTGCTGCTGACAAAAGAAGATTTTGTTTTTCAGCGGGCAGAGGAAATCAGCTCCGGCGCAGGTAACGCAACAGTCGCCCTCTTTTTTAAAGGGCTTCAGACCCCCTTTGTCCTCCGGATGATATATTCTCTGGATCAGGGTGAATGGTTTGCACGTAGAATGATTGACCTCAGGGATACCTTGCAATCCTCTCATTTTCTTCATAAAATTGAATCCAGGTATGGAAAAGTGAGGCGGCAAATGGACATGAAGACCGGAAAATCGCAAATTGAAATTCTGAAAGACGGAGGTTTTGGCCAGCCTGTGGCCCTTACATTTCATGACGGGGGCTCTTTTTTGGGTATGGAGTGCCCCATCGCCGAAAACACTGCCTCTTTTGATGAATATATGAACATCGACATAAGCTGTGGCGTCATTGCCGGGAGAAAAATCACAACGGATGGGTTGCAGACCGGATGGGTAGTGACCGGCATAACGCGGAGAACCGCCGTAAAGCATGGGTTCATGCAATATCTTGACGATGTAAGGGCGCGCCCGGCGGAACCCTGTACATTGCATAACGACTGGTTTGAAATTCAATCCGTTAACATTTACGATTCCACCGGGAAGCTCAATGAAAATGGCCCAATCATCAAACCTGCCTGGGAAATGGTTGACAGAGTGAACGGGGATTCCATAGCCGGGAATGCCTCCGGTTTCTGCCCCGGCGACAAAAATGCCGGCCCTCTTTTTCTCAGGAAGATGGTCGGGCTTGCACGGGATGAAGGTATTTCATTTTTCAAATGGGACGGGTTGCAGTTTTCCTGCAATGAGACCGGTCATGGCCATCCCATCGGGATATATTCACGCAGGTCAATTTTCGAAAATGTGGCCCGTATTTGTGATACATTGGGGAAAATAAACCCCGGTGTCAGAATAGCAATGGCTTCAGGCGCATGGCTGAGTCCCTGGTGGCTGAAATATATGGATCAGATTTCATTGGAAACGGAAGAAAACCGGTGGGAAGCTCCCCCTTCCCTGAGTGAAAACGACAAGGTTATGAGCTCGATGGACATCTCAGTTTATTACGAATTAGTGGTAAATGACCGGTGGTTTCCCATGTCGAACCTCATGATCTCCGGCATAACCAAAGGGGATGAGAACAGATCGGACGCAAAAAAGGACCCTCCGGACAAGTTTATGAACAACGCCATCCTTGATTGTGCCAGGGGGAACTCTTGCCGGGAACTGAACACCGGGCCCGCTGCGCTTACAGAAGAGGAATGGCAGGCTATAACGGAATCCAATGAATGGGCCGAAGACCGGAAGGAGGTACTTAAAAACACTTTCATGGCCGGGGGAAACCCTGCCGCGGGTGAACCTTATGCCTATGTGCACTTCAACGGAGAACACGGCATCATCGCCGCCCGTAATCCCGGTGTGATGCCCGGGATACTGAAAGTCAATCTTGACCCTGCGTACGGTCTTCCTGAAAGAGCCGATTCGCTGGTGCTCGACAGGTTGTATCCCATGCGCTGGATAGCGCCTGTTCTTTATCCGGCCGGAGCTGTGCTGAGCCTTCCCCTCGAAGGTTTTGAAACCGCTGTGTATGAATTGTACCCTCTTTCTGACGCCACGCTGCCTCTTGTGGCAGGAATCGATTATGAAGCGACAAATGCATCCGCAGATCATTATTCCATTGACTTTACTTATCTGATGAGGAAACCGGTCCTGCTGAATCCGGAAATGGTCAGCACCGTAATGGTGGACGGCAGGGAGGTGAGCCCGGACAGCATCCCCCCCTTTCCCGCTGAACCTCCGCGGGTGATCGAAAATCTCACCCTGGCGCCCGATACCCTGGATGAAAATGCTTTTTCGGGCAGTTTTACAACCGGTGAATCGGTGAAAAAAATTACGATAGCGCTTTTACTGGAAAGCAGCGGACCTGAAACGGCAGAGGAATTGCCGGGAGTGTCGCTTTCCGTCAAAGGGATTCCGGCGCCTCTGCAATCAGAGGAGCAGAAAGGGAAATGGGCCTGGCATTATTCGGAAGTCGGTAATTCGGGTGATATGGATGTTAAGGTGGCGCTGGAGCAGGGCTCCGCCGGTGCAGTCTGGAACGGAAGCCTTTCCGTGTGGGTTTTGCTATGGCACGAACTTCCGGTGTATAACATGTCATTTACCCTGAAAGAAAACCCTGTGATCAGCCCGTTGCCACCCCGGCCCCGGAAGCCCGGAACATTATTCTGGGCCGTCCGGCTTGGAAAGCCGCAACGCATTGAAATTAAATAAAATATGTTATCCATGATCAGATTTTTACTTTTGACCCTGACTGCGTTAAGTTTGTCTCTGACGGCGCAACAGCCTTTTCCGGAAGAGCTGGAAGATCCCTCTGTGTTCAATATCCAAAAAACTGAACCCCATGCCTGGTTCATCCCTTTCCCTGACGGGGAAACAGCGCTGCAAGCCCCTGACCTGGCGTCGCCCTGGTACCTGTCGCTGAACGGGAAATGGAAATTTCACTATACGGAGATCACCGCAGAGCGCCCGGAAAATTTTTTTATCCCCGGTTACGACGATTCAGGATGGAATGAAATAGAAGTGCCTTCCAACTGGGAGATCAACGGCTACGGGATACCCATTTATGTGAATATGCCGTACGAATGGACTGAAAATCCCAATCCTCCGGCTGTGCCCCGCGAAACCAACCCGGTGGGTACCTACCGCACCGCCTTTTCCCTTCCTGAAGAGTGGAAAAACCGGCAGGTGTTCATCCATTTCGGAGCCGTGAAATCGGCATTTTACCTATACATCAACGGAGAGTTCGCAGGTTACAGCCAGGGAAGCAAAATCCCGGCGGAATGGAATATCACAAGGTTTGTGAAGGATGGACAAAACATTCTGTCCATGCAGGTGTTCCGCTGGTCCGACGGCTCTTATCTTGAATGTCAGGATTTCTGGAGAATAAGCGGAATTGAAAGGGATGTTTTTCTCTTTACCACCCCCAATGTATTTATCCGTGATTTCTTTGTCAGGGCCGGACTGGATTCCGGATATTCGGACGGCATCCTGGAGGTGGATGTGGAGGTGGAGAACACCTCTGATGATACAGGCATTTATACCGTCCGGGCCCGCCTCATGCAAACCCTTTTAAAAGAGGTGGCCGCGATGACCGGTGAGGCAGTTTTCGACAGGACCGGCACGGCCGGTGTCGCTTTAAGCCAAATCGTGGAAACACCGCTGCAATGGACTGCAGAAACCCCCGATCTTTATACTTTGGTCTTGGAACTCATTGATCCCCAGGGACAAACCATCGGGGCGGTACGGCATGATGTGGGTTTCAGAACCTCGGAGATCAGGGACGGTCAGCTTCTTGTCAACGGAAAAGCGGTGCTTCTGAAAGGGGTCAACAGGCATGAGCATGATCCTGTAACAGGTCATGTAATATCAAGGGAAAGCATGCTGAGAGACATCACCCTGATGAAACAAAACAACATCAATACCGTCAGAACTTCTCATTATCCGAATGACCCATACTGGTACAGCCTTTGCGACAGGTTTGGGCTGTATGTGATTGACGAGGCCAACATCGAATCGCACGGGATGGGCTATGGGGAAAAGAGCCTTGCAAAGGACCCCGCCTGGAAGGAGGCCCATCTGGACAGGGTGAAAAGGATGGTGGAACGCGACAAGAACCATCCCTGTGTCATCATCTGGTCGATGGGAAATGAAGCGGGCGACGGGGAGAATTTTGCCGCCTGTTACCGGTGGATCCATTCCCGGGATGCTACCCGTCCGGTACATTATGAACGGGCGCTGCAGGGTCCGAATACCGATATCTACTGCCCCATGTACGCTTCCATCAGCCACCTTGAAGATTATGCCTCAGAACCCCGCACCAAACCATTGATCATGTGCGAATATTCCCATGCTATGGGCAACAGCAATGGCAACCTGCAGGATTACTGGGATGTGATTGAGAAATATCCACAGCTTCAGGGCGCCTCCATCTGGGATTGGGTCGACCAGGGGATACTCACGAAAAATGAAAAGGGAATAGAATACTACGCATACGGTGGCGACTTCGGGCCTGAAAATATACCCTCCGACGGCAATTTCTGTATCAACGGCCTCGTATCGCCCGACCGCACTCCCCATCCTGCCCTTGAAGAGGTGAAAAAAGTGTATCAGTATGTTGGATTCGAACTTGTTGACCCGGACGCAGGTACCCTCAGGATCACCAATAAAAACTTTTTTTCCGGACTGGATTTCCTCACTTTCCGCTTTTCCCTGCTGGAAGAAGGAAAAGAAACAATGACGGAGGAAACCGGAAATCTCACTGTCGGCCCCGGCAATTCCACCTTGCTCACCCTGCCTTTTCTGCCGGCGGATAAAATTCCCGGCCTTGAGTATCATCTGAATGTGAAAGCTTATGCTTCACGTGACCTCCCCCTTATTCCCAAAGGGTATATGCTGGCATCATGGCAGGTAAAACTTGAGAATGAAAGAACAACCGAACCTTTCCTTACCGATAATTTCTCTGTGCTGCGCATTGCTGAAACCGAAAATGAAGCCATCATTACCGGGAACAACTTTGCCGTCACCTTCGATAAAAGTAAGGGGGTTCTTGCCTCTTATGTTTTTTATGACGATGAACTGGTGCAATCCCCCCTCCGTCCGGATTTCTGGAGGGCCCCCACCGATAACGATTTTGGAAACGGAATGGACAGGCGCTGTGCCCTTTGGAAAGAAATCACCTCCGGCTACTTACCTGAAAACGGATCGGTAACCGAAAAGGGAAGAGGGGAGGTAAGTATCTCTTTCTCAGGCAGGTTGGAAAAGGCAAAAGCCTCTTTGACAACAGATTACATTGTTTTTGGAAACGGAGATGTCCAGGTTACCGAAACGCTGACCCCCGATCCGGAAAAACCCAGGGAAAGAAAGTATATCATTCCCTCCGGGGATAAAGGAAATCATTGCCTGAACTTAACAGAAGAGGAGCCCCTGATGCTGAAGCTGCCCTCCCCGGGCGGTCTTGAAATTCCGGATTTCACACTGGAGTTTACCATAAACCTTTCCCGATTCACCCGGAAAAACTCCATCTGGGCCAATGACGCATGGTCTCCCGGCAAACTGCATCTCGAGTTCAGGGACGGGACCCTTTGCTTTTTCCTGAACGGCGCCGATTATCAATGGTTCGATTATCAATTTGAAACCGGTAAAACCTACCGGATAGCCATTGCCTGCTCAGCGCCGGGAAAATGGATTCGGTTGTATGTCAATGGCGAACTTAAAGAAAGCAAAGCGCTGGATCAGGCAGTGCCGCTGTCTGCCGGAGGTGTCAGCTACATTGCCGGCTATCCTTATGAAGACAGGTTTTTCTATGGCGCCCTGGACGATTTCAGACTCAGTGACAGGATATTAAGCGATGGCGAACTTGCAGGAAAACAAGTGAGTTCAGAGACCGATGATGGATTGATTTTTCACTTTGCATTTGAAAAGATGGCCGACACCCTGGTCATCGGGCAGGTGCAGGGAACCGATGCTGTGATCGTGGAAAAGGATCCTGAAATGCCTGAGTTGCCCAGGTTCGGTATGCGGATGATTGTCCCTGGCAAATATTCGCATGTCAGATGGTATGGCCGGGGACCCCATGAGAACTACTCTGACAGGAACGGCTCATCCCTCGTTGGGTATTATGAAAGCAGCGCCGGGGCCCAATACTTTCCTTATATCAGGCCCCAGGAAAACGGATATAAAACGGAGGTGAGATGGGTGGCTTTGCAGGATGAATCGGGCAAAGGCCTGATGATTGCAGGTGACCCGCTGCTCTGTTTTTCCGCTTTGAACTACACCACAGAAGATCTCGATCAGGGGGTCAAAAAGAACTACAGGCACACCTGCGACCTTGTTCCCGGAGATTTTATTTCGGTAAATGCCGATTACGGGCAAACCGGCGTGGGCGGCGACGACAGTTGGGGCGCACGGCCCCACCCTGAATATACCCTGCATTACGGACATTACCGGTACACTTTCACTTTAAGACCGTTGAAGGGCAATGAAGACCTTTTCGATGTGGGAAGAAGAAGGTTCAGGGTGGCGGAATGAGGCAGTAATACTTTTTTTTATGGGTTATGGGTTGAATAAATAAAAAAATAGAAAAATGAAACACACTATGAAACATACATTTTTTATCTTAGCCTTCGCCGCCATAGCAGCGATCAGCGCGTGCGACCGTTCGGCGGCTTTCACCAGGCAGGGTGCCGAAGAACCACGGCCCCCCTGCGAGAATCTGCTCACCCTTCCGGTGCTTTACCATCAGACATCGGCAGAGTACAGGGCATTGTGCTACCAGGCTTTCAACATGGCAAGGATAATGCTTGACATGGACCTCCGCCGCGCCGGCCTTTCGATGCAGCAGGCCATTGTCGCCGACATTGATGAAACCCTCCTCGACAACAGTCCTTATGAAGCCTTGTGCGTTAAAGATGGGGTAAGCTATCCGCTCAACTGGAAGGAGTGGATGGAGAGCGCCTCAGCAGAACCCGTCCCTGGCGCCCTTGATTTTCTGAAGTACGCCGGATCAAAAGGAATTGAGGTGTTTTACGTCACCAACCGAAAGGAGATGTACAGGGAGCCTACCCTGAACAACATGAAGTCGCTTGGCTTCCCCTTCGCCGATGAAGATCACCTTCTGATGAGAACTGAAGAGAACAGTAAAAAGGCCAGGCGTGAAAAAGTCGCCGGAAACCACAGGATCATCATGTTTATCGGTGACAATCTGGCCGACTTCTCTGAAACCTTTGAAGGAAAGGCAGTGGAGGAACGTAAAACCCTCGTGGATGAAAATAAAGATCGGTTCGGCACACTGTTCATTGCCCTTCCCAATGTGATGTACGGCGACTGGAAAGATGCCATTTACGGGTACAGCAAAGAGCTGCAGACGGAAGAAATGCAGGAAGCGCGCAGGGGGTGGTTAAAAGGATTTTAGCCTGTCCCGGAGGCATAAAACGACCTTCGTTGATTCCGGTTTCCCGCCTTCAACGGATATAAAACTTCCATGCACAGTAATACTCTTCCGGATGTTCATCCGGGGGGCAGCAGATACATTCGGTTGCAATACGGGAGTCGATGGTTTCGGCAAAGGTGGTGTATTCCACCAGACCGCCGGATTTGCAGGGATAATCTGCCAGGCCTTTCCTTTTCCTCGCATCCTGAACCCTGCATTTGTTCATCCTGAAGACAAAGCTGTTTTCGGTTTCTTCAGCGAACGATTGCTCATTGACAAAAGCATACAAACGGCGCCGGAGGGCTTCTTTTAATCCTTCCAGACCTGCCTGTGCGGGGAGGTTAAGCATTTTCCTGATGCTGCGGGCTTCAAAAGGGGAGAACTGTGCCCAGCAGGAGTCATTGCACCTTTTCGCATCATTCATCCCCCTTGTATTTTCAACCGCCTGAAACCAGATGCCGTCATTGGCCAGCCAGTTCACCGCCACGGCTTTCCGAAGTTCATTCAGCCTGTCATCAGAAAGACCGGCCAAAGGTGCCGGCAGACCGTTTTCCATCTCAAAGCCAAGGGTTTTTCCAAGCCTCGAAAGCTGAAGGGGTAAAGTTTTTTCCACTACCTTCGACAGGGTTTCAAAAGCCGTTTCTTTCCCCAACTGGTGCTCCACTTCACTGAACCACATCGCATGGTGGATGATCAGACGGTGGAAGAAATCCAGAATCATCCCTGCTTTTTCCATGCCCGTTTCATTTGTTTTCGTGATATCCATATTATTTTGTTTTATTTACGTGTAGTCTTTTTTCGCCCGTATAAATAGAAGCAATGCCGGCGCTGAGCTTTTTCTGCAATGTATTTTCAAACCCGCATTCCGACAATATTCTCAGGAATTCTTTTCCTTCCGGAAAACGGTAAACACTCTCGGGAAGATAGGTGTAAGCCGAGGCATCACCTGAGATTATTTTTCCGATGCGGGGCAGGATATGCCTGAAATAAAAGCCATATATCTGTTTCACAGGAAAACGGCGGGGTTTTGAAAACTCAAGGATAACAACCACTCCCCGGGATGTAAGCACCCTGTGCATCTCCTTCAGCCCCTTTTGAAGGTCGCCGAAATTCCTTACCCCAAAGGCAACTATGACTGCGTCAAAGGTGTTGTCGGGGAATGGAAGATCTTCAGAATCGCCTGATTGAAGGGAAATAATATGCGACAGTTTTTTTTTCGCAAGCTTCTCCCTGCCCATGGCCAGCATCTCCTCTGCAATGTCAACCCCGGTGATTTTCACGGCGCCGCTTTCAAGGGCTGCGATGGCAAAATCCCCCGTGCCTGTGGCCACATCAAGGATGCTGGCAGGTTTGAAGGCGGATAGGATCCTGACGGCCTTTCGTCTCCACCTGATGTCCATCCTTGCCGACAGAAAATGATTCAGGAAATCATATTTGCCTGCTATGCTGTTGAACATCGTTTGCACCTGCAACTTCTTTTCCAGGCCTTTATTGTTTTCTTTTCCCATATCAGCCAATCAGCATTTTCAGATAAAACAAAGGATTTTTCAACTGTTTCCTGGTGTCTAAGTTGCCCATGGAAGCCGCCAGGGTTTCAGCCAACCGCGGGTTGCGTCCGGCCTTATTCATGAAAGTATTTAACAGGAACGGGCGCCTGATGAGGTAACTGATTTTCCTGCTTATGTCAAGTTCCCTTCCAATGGTTTTAAAAAGTTCTTCATCGTAACGATGCATAAAGCCGGCATCGAACCTGTTATGCAGCAGGGAAAGCGAAGCGGTTTCGGCGGCGTACTTTGCCGAAAGTGCGGCATGACCCATTCCTTCTCCTGTTACAGGGTCCACAAGTCGGGCAGCATCACCCAGCGCCATGTAACCATCGCCGCAGATTTTTTCCTTTTTTTTCCACAGCGGGATCGCATGAGCCTGCAACGGCCCGTATTCTGTGGCGTCACGGAATCTTTCTTTCAGCAGGGGATGGGTGTTGAGGATCTTGTGCAATTCCCCTTTCAGGGAGACTTTCCTTTTCAGGATATGTTTTTTCATCATTCCGATGCCCACATTGGCAATTCCCCCTGCCATGGGGAAAATCCACAGGTAGCCCGGCAGGATGTCCTTCAGGAAATGAAGTTCAATGAAATTCTGTGCATGAAATCCCGCAACGTTTTTATAATATCCCCTTAATCCGATGAAAGTGTTTACAGGGTTTCCGCCGGTGTTGATACCCGGGGGTCCGAAGGAACCCGCCCCCTGTGCAAAAAGAACGATCCTGGCGGTCATTTCCTTTTGGCCTGAGTTCAACTGAAGTCGGAATCCTTTATCCGTTGCCTGAAAACCGGTTACTTCTGTCTTTTCATAACATTCAACAAGGGGATGGCTTTTTGCCTTTTTTAGCAGGAAATAATCCAGATGATACCTTTGTGCAGTAAAACCGGGAGGAATGCCCTCACCGGGAACGGCATCAGGGTCAAAAGGCAGGTCAACATATTTGTAGTTCGGAGCCGCGATCCGGATACCGTAAGAGGGCAGTACAAATGGCTCTGCCAGCAATTCCCCGGGCAAATCCCCATCCAGTTCTTTGAGTACGTTGACCACCCAGCCACTAACCCCATCGCCGCAGATCTTATGCCGTGGAAATTCCGATTTGTCGATCAGTGTGCAGGGCTGTTGATGTTTTTTTGCCAGAAACTGCGCTGCCAGCGATCCGGAAATCCCTCCGCCAACGATACAGATGTCCCTCTTTTCCATCAGATCTCCATTTTCGCCAAAATTAATTTAAATCTCCCAAAAAGGCAGGTCAAATGAAAGGGCATCTCATTTAAACAATACATTTGTTTAATATTAAAGCACATAATTTAAACAAAATTCTTATTCCTCTGTTTATTTGTCAGTTTTGATTTTTTTAATGGTAACTTTGCAAGGGTTTTCCCTGCAAACAGGAAAATATTCAGTTGTGAAAGAAAAAGAGATAATTTGTGGCTTTTCAAAGCTCTCCAGGGATGAGAAGCTGAGTTATATAGCGGGCCACTATGAAGATCCGGAGCGCTTCCGGAAAGATCTGGAAAGCTACCACCATCCTGATCCCGAAAAGCAAAAGCTTTTTGATGAGTTCAGCGAGAACACCCTCACCAATTATTACATGCCTTATGGCATTGCGCCCAATTTCCTGATCGATGGTAAGGTGTATCATGTTCCAATGGTGATTGAGGAGAGTTCGGTAGTGGCAGCCGCAGCCAAAACAGCAAAATTCTGGTCGGAGAGGGGCGGTTTCCACACGGAGATCATCTCGGTGGAGAAGGTAGGACAGGTGCATTTTTTCTGGAAAGGAAACAAAACCAAATTGAATACCCTGCTGCCCGACCTGGTGGAGAAGCTGAGGGAAGGAACACTGCAAATCACGGCCAACATGAGGAAAAGAGGCGGAGGGATACTCAACATTGACCTCGTGGACAAAACGGACGAAATCGCTGACTATTTTCAGCTAAAAGCCACCTTCAATACGGTGGACAGCATGGGCGCCAATTTCATCAACTCAGTGCTGGAGGAATTCGCTGTCATCCTGCGCCGTTTTTTTCAGACCAGCCCTTATTTCAATGGCCCCGAAAGGAACGTTGAGGTGGTTATGTCGATACTTTCCAACTACACCCCTGAATGTCTGGTCAGAACGTGGGTGGAGTGTGACATGAACAGGCTGGATGGTATCGACGATGAGCTGACCGGTGAAGAATTTGCTTTCCGTTTCGAAAGGGCGGTGAACATTGCCAAAGTGGATACTTTTCGTGCTACCACACATAACAAAGGGATTTTTAACGGAATCGATTCCGTAGTGCTGGCCACCGGAAACGATTTCAGGGCCGTGGAAGCTTCCAGCCATGCCTACGCTGCAAAGAACGGCAAATACACCAGCCTTACCGACATTGAAACCGGTGACGGGAAATTCAGGTATACCCTTACCCTTCCGTTATCTCTGGGAACCGTTGGAGGATTGACAAACCTGCATCCGCTGGTCGTGAATTCGCTGAAGCTTCTGGGCAATCCCAATGCCGAAGAGCTTATGAGGATTGTGGCATCCGTCGGGCTGGCGAATAACTTCGGGGCGTTAAAATCCCTGGTGACAAAAGGAATACAAAAAGGCCACATGAAAATGCACCTCATGAATATCCTCAACCAGTTCAAAGCCACTGAAGCCGAAAAGAAGCTGGCCAGGGAATACTTCAAAGAATTCAAAGTCACGGTGAAGTCAGTACAGGATTTTCTGGAGATGCTGCGTGACCCTTCATTTATAGTTGAAAATTTTTTTCCCGGCAATCATGAGGTTTTTTTCAAGAGGTAAATTCCTGATCAGCAGTGAGTATCTTGTTCTGAAAGGGGCAACAGCGCTGGCTGTTCCGTTGAAACCGGGTCAGGATCTTGTTGCAGTAACATCTCCTGATGATAATCTCCGCTGGGAATCTTATGAATTAGGGAAACCCTGGTTTGCGGCAGAATTCGATCCCAAAACCCTTAGCACAGTTCAGACCACTGACAGTCAGGTTTCGGATACTTTAAGTGCACTGCTCAAAAAGGCAATAAAACTGTCACCACGTAACACCTCTTTTGAGAACACCCTGATAAAAACCAATGTTGGTTTCAGGATGGAGTGGGGTATGGGAAGCAGCTCTTCCCTCATTTCCAATGTGGCATGGTGGCTCGATACGGATCCCTATGATCTGCATAAACTCGTATCAGCCGGTTCGGGTTATGATGTGATATGTGCCAGGGCCTTACATCCCATTTTTTTTAAAATTCATGGTGATCGTTTCGAAACAGAGAAGGCCCCTTTTCATCCTCCCTTCAGCGATCACATTTATTTCGTTTATCTCGGCAAAAAGCAGCGGTCGTCCGAAAGTGTGTCAATGTTCAGTCAAAAGCGAAAAAAGTACCTGACAGAAGTCAGGCTTGTTTCGGAGTTGTCGCGGCATATTGCATCCGCTGTTACCCTCAGGGATTTTGAATTTTATCTGAGCGAACACGAAACCATACTGAGCTCGGTTTTGAAACGAAAAAGGATTAAAGAAGACCTTTTTCAGGGATTTGCCGGTGAGGTGAAATCGCTGGGCGCCTGGGGCGGAGATTTCGCAATGGTTACCTGGGAAGGGCCGCGCAATGACCTGGCAACTGTCCTGCATGATAAAGGGTTGGATACGTTTTTTGGATTTGACGACTTAGTATTGAACAGATGAGATACCACCAAAAATATCTGGACGAAGCCGCCGGTTTACATGAATTGAAACCTTTTGACGGAACTCTTCAACTGGGATGGCAGAGCCCCTCAAACATTGCACTTGTGAAATATTGGGGGAAAAGGGATGTTCAGATACCTCTGAATCCTTCCTTAAGCTTCACCCTTCAGAATTCATACAGCCTGACTTTTATGAAATTGTCTTATGCCGGAATAGGTAAGATGCAGGTGGAATTCACGTTTGAAGGACAAGCCAACGCAGGTTTCTCGGAAAGGGTGGTCTCCTTCCTGAAAAACCTTGCTATTTATTTTCCTTTTCTTGATGAATTGCATATCGGCATTGACAGCCGCAATTCCTTTCCTCACTCATCCGGCATAGCCAGTTCGGCTTCGGCGATGAGTTCACTTGCGTTGTGCCTCGTTTCGGCCGAAAGGGAGCTGTTTGGAACCCCTTTAACCGATGAGGATTTTCTCACAAAGGCCTCCTTTATGGCAAGACTGGGTTCCGGTTCAGCGGCAAGATCGGTTTTCCCGGGTTATGTGATCTGGGGCGAACATGATGCTTTTCCGGGATCGGACAATGAAACGGGAGTGTCATGCGGGCGGAATTACTCAGCGGAATTCGGGCAGATGTTTGATTCGGTGCTCATTGTGAGCCCGGAAAAGAAAAAAGTGTCAAGCTCTGCCGGGCACAAAATGATGGAAGGTCATCCGTATAAAGAGGCCAGGATTGAACAGGCCAACTGGAATATCCTGCTTCTGCACCGGGCTCTGCAAACCGGTGATGTCAACGCATTTATCCGCATTACGGAACAGGAAGCGCTCAGCCTGCATGGTTTGATGATGAGCTCCGACCCGGGCTTTTCACTGCTGAACGACAATACGATGAAAATCATAGAGGAGATCAGAAATTTCAGGGAAAAAACCGGCATTCCGGCCTGCTTCACTCTTGATGCCGGTCCCAATGTTCACCTGATCTATCCGGCAAAATACAGGCAGCAACTGGAAAAGTTAATCAGCCAAACCCTTAAACCCTACTGCCATCAGGGCAAATGGATTGACGACCGGATGGGGGAGGGGCCATTGAGAATCAAATAATTAAAACCGGAAACAATGTCACTTGGAAACTACTACGCAAAAATCCTGCTCTTCGGTGAGTATGGCATCATCCTCGACTCCATGGCCCTCACGGTGCCATTCACCCATTTTCATGGCGAGCTGAGCTTCGGCGCCGGTTACAGCAAATTCAAATACACCGATTATGATTTTGCATTGACCTCAAACGCACTCATATTGGATTACGTCACTCATCTTGAGAAACTTACCAAAAGCGGAATTCCTGATTTAGACCTTAATATCGGAAAACTGAAGGATGATCTGGAGAAAGGCCTTTACTTTGAATCCACCATCCCGCAGGGGTATGGTCTGGGCAGCTCCGGAGCGCTGGTAGCTGCCATTTATGATGGTTACAGCGCCCGTAAAATTCCTGCCGGTAAGAAAATGAAAAGTGAGGATATCCTCAGGCTGAAAGCGGTATTTTCAGCGATGGAAGGATTTTTTCACGGCAAAAGCTCCGGCATTGACCCCTTGAATGCATATATTAAATATCCATTGTTTTTCAGGTCAGCAAAACAGGTTGAAACGGTGGAGATCCCTCAGAAAAAATTCGGATCCGACACGGCCATTTTCCTTGTCAATTCAAATGAACCGGGCAAAACTGAGCCTATGGTCAATCTTTTTTTGAAAAATACGGAGAAAAAAACTTTCAATGAGATGATCCGCGACAGGTTTATCCCTTTGAATAACCGTTGTATCGAATGTTTGATCCAGGCTGATATGAATGGTTTTTTTTCTGATCTGGAAGAGTTATCCCTTTTCCAGAGGAAGCATTTTGAGGAGATGATCCCTCCCTCTGTTGTTCCGGTTTGGGAAAACGGCCTGCACGGAGGGGATTATTACCTCAAGCTGTGCGGTTCGGGAGGCGGTGGATATTTCCTGGGCTTCACACAAAACTATTCCGTTACGAAAAAATATCTGACAGGAGAATCCATCGAATTCATCACTGTTTATAAAGGAAACTGATCCGTTTTATATTATCTTTTCCGCCCCCTGACACTCCCCATCGCTGTGCTGCATGGAAAATTTCCCGGTGGCCCTAAAAAACTTTTACATTTTTTTTTGTTTTTTTAGAAATAAATTACATTTGTCACCGATGTAAACATGGGTTATGATTGTAAATCCATCACATAATGGCGGTAACAGATACCTGAATATTAAGCGGCGTGATGATTATCATGGCTGAACCTCCCGCATGCAGACTGTCCGTTTTCAGTTATTTTCAATATTTAAAAATCAAATATGCAGTTACCATTTGCTGAATCATATAAAATCAAGATGGTTGAAACCATCAGGAAAAGCCGCAGGGAAGAGAGGGAGAAGTGGATATCCGCGGCGGGTTATAACCTTTTCAACCTTAAGAGTGAACAGGTTTTCATCGACCTTCTCACCGATTCGGGCACCGGGGCCATGAGCGACAGGCAATGGTCGGAGATGATGTTAGGGGATGAAAGTTATGCCGGCGCTTCTTCTTTTTATAAACTGAAGAATGCCATAAAGGACATTACCGGCTTTGAGTATTTCCTGCCCACCCATCAGGGCCGTGCAGCGGAGAACGTTCTGTTTTCCGTTCTCATCAAAGAGGGTGACCTGATCCCCGGAAACGCCCATTTCGATACCACCAAGGGCCATATTGAATACAGGAAGGCCTTCGCAGTGGATTGTACCATTGATGAAGCCTACGACACTACCATTGAACATCCTTACAAAGGAAATGTGGATGTTGAAAAACTCGAAAAAGTCCTCAGAGAGAACCCCCCTTCACGGATACCCATGATCCTGATTACCCTTACCTGCAATACTTCGGGAGGGCAGCCGGTTTCCATGGAAAACCTGAAACAGGTGAGGAGCCTTGCTGATAAATACGGCATCCGGGTGTTTTTCGATTCGGCCAGGTTTGCCGAAAATGCATACTTTATCAAAACAAGGGAAGAAGGGTACAGGAACAAAACCATCCGCGAGATCGTTCACGAAATGTTTTCCCTGGCCGATGGAATGACCATGAGCAGTAAAAAAGACGCCATCGTCAATATGGGGGGCTTTATCGGGTTAAGGGATGAGGAAACCTTCCGGAAAGCTTCTGTTTTCAATATTCTTTTTGAAGGTTACATTACCTACGGAGGCATGGCCGGCAGGGATATGAATGCCCTGGCTCAGGGCCTTTATGAAGGCACGGAATACGACTACCTGGAAACCCGGGTGAAACAGGTGGAGTATCTGGGTAACCGGCTCATTGAATTTGGCATTCCCATTCAGCGACCGGTAGGAGGTCATGCCGTATTTGTCGATGCAGGAAGATTCCTTACCGGGGTTCCGCGCGAGGAATTCGTGGCTCAGACCCTTGCTGTTCAACTCTACCTCGAAGGAGGAGTGAGGGGAGTGGAGATTGGCGCCCTGCTTGCCGACCGCGATCCCGTAACCCGCCGGAACAGGTTTCCCAAACTGGAATTGCTCAGACTTACCATCCCCCGCAGGGTTTATACCAATAATCACATGGATTATGTCGCTGTTTCACTGGCCAATGTGTTCGAAAGGAGAACCCATATCACCAGGGGCATGCGGCTGATAAAAGAAGCGCCCATCATGAGACATTTTACGGTTGAACTTATGCCTGCCTGAAGATGACCTGAATTTTTCATATCTTTGGGCCTATATTGGTCATCCATCTTTTTCAATCATGGACGAAAATAAAAGATCAGCAAGGTATGAACGCATCCTGAAGCAGTTTGAAGACCTTATCCATCCTCATCACAATGCTTTGGCGATGATGGCCACCGCCTGCGCCCTGCTCTCTCATAAAATCGGATACTTTTTCTGGACGGGTTTTTATTTGCTTGACAAAGGCGACCTCATCGTAGGGCCTTACCAGGGTCCGCTGGCGTGTATTAAACTGGAGAAAAACAAAGGGGTGTGCTGGGCCGGGATCAATACAGGTAAAACCCTTATCGTGCCCGATGTACATCAATTCCCCGGACATATTGCCTGCGACTCCAGGTCGAATTCAGAGATTGTTGTGCCCCTGAGAAATGCCTGTGGTAATATGGCAGGTGTTCTTGATGTTGACAGTAAAGAATGGGATGCCTTCTCTGAAACAGATGGAAAATATCTTGAAAAAATTGCCTCTGCCATTGGAAACTATTTGATCTGACTGTTGTTTTATATTTACTTAAATGTATCGCTCATGTGCTATAATATCCGATTTGCCATCGCACTGGCATCCTTGATTGTTTTTTCATTTGCCTCCCAGGCTCAGCAAAATGGGAAATCCTCGTACAGTCTGAAGAAAAGCTTCAGTGAAACTGTGAAATTTGACAGGGCAAACCCTGACCTGTTCAACGTTGAGCACAAAAGACCCAATAAGGAAAAGTACGTTCCGCAGTTTGATATTGAAAAGGAAAAAATTGTTTACAGGGATGCCGGCAGGACGGCTTCTTCATGGATTAAATCCGCCGATCCTTCTCCTTTGCCTGATTTGGATTTTCTGGGGCTTGAAGACAATAACAGCTCCATTCCGCCCGATGTACACGGGGCCGCAGGACCTGATCATCTGATGGTTACACTGAACACTCAGATACGGATAATGGATAAAACCGGGAATGTTATATCCACAGTGAGCACAGGAAGTTTTTGGTATCCCTTGCCGGGTTCGGGAGATGTTTTCGATCCTAAAGTTATTTATGACCCTTATGATCAAAGATGGATACTGATCATGCCCAGCAGCTCCAACGTGCAGTCGAGTGCATTGTTCGTCGGGGTTTCGGAGAATGCCGATCCCACCGGTAATTGGTTTTTATACTCTTTCGATGCCGACCCTGAAAACAAGTGGTGGTTTGATTATCCGAGTTACGGCTTTAATAAAAAGTGGATCGCCGTATCAGGAAATATGTTCGGTGACGGCTTTGGCTACAATGTCCTTTTCGTCATCAACAAGCATGATCTTTACGACGGACTTCCGGAAGCCGGTTTCAACCGCTTTGCCCTCGACAATGCTTTTACCATTGTGCCTGCTTATACCTATGACCCTGAAGAAGAAGATATGTATATGGTGATGAGATCAGCCAGTAATTCAGGAGGTTACGGGTACATTAAACTGTTCAGACTAACCGGTTCGCTGGGATCTGAGATTGTTGAAGAAATAGGTCTTGCAGGTGTTCCCTCCCCCTGGGATAATTACGCAGGAGAGAGTGGTAATTTCGCACCTCAGAAAGATTCGGAGAAAAAAATAAACTCAGGCGACAGCAGGATACAGAATGTAATATTCAGGAACGGCAAGATCTGGTGCGCTCATCATATCTTCCTGCCTGCAGGAAATCCCACCCGCTCTGCCATACAATGGTGGGAGCTGTTGCCCGATGGTACCATCCTTCAGCACGGAAGGGTGGATGACACAACCGGATATTTCCATTATACTTTTCCCTCCATCGCCGTCAATGCCAAGGAAGACATCCTGATAGGATATTCAGGTTTTTCGCCCGGCCAATACCCCGGTTGCAGCTACTCTTTCAGGTATGCAGATGACCCCCCGAACACCCTGCGCGACAGGTATGAGTATAAGGAAGGCCTGGCATCGTATTTTAAAGACTTCGGAGCATCAAGAAACCGCTGGGGCGATTATTCCGGTACGGTGATCGACCCCTGTGACGACCTCGATTTCTGGACCCTTCAGGAATATGCCGACATGCCGGGGGGCGGTTACGACCGCTGGGGTACCTGGTGGGCAAAAATTGAAATTGATGCAGCGCCGGAAGCAGGATTGACCTCCAATATCACTACTGTTCCGGTAGGCAGCGGCGTGAATTTTACCGACCTGTCAAAATTTGAACCGCTATCCTGGTTTTGGATATTTGAAGGTGCATCACCGGAGTTTTCTACAGTGCAAAATCCGGTAAATATTATCTACAATCAGGAAGGTACGTTTGATGTGACCCTGATTGCAACCAATAACCTCGGTTCCGATACCCTTTACCTCGATAATTATATCACTGCGAACTACACCATATTGCCCGCCGTGGCTTTTTCCATCAGCGACACACTCCCTTGTACAAGCCACATCGTCAGTTTAACGGATAACACGGTTTACAATCCGGTTTCCTGGTTATGGGAGTTTTCACCCGATGAAGTTACTTTTGCGAACGGAACCTCAGCTTCATCCCAAAACCCTGAAGTGATATTCAATCTGCCGGTTAAATATTCGGTGTCTCTGACGGCCGGAAACCTCAACGGAAGCAGCAGCCTTACCCGGGAAAACAGCATTTCGTCCGGCGGAGTTTATCTTCCTTTTGAAGAAGACTTTGAAACAAAATCTTTTTACACCAGATCATGGGCCATCGACAATCCCGATGGGATGAAAACCTGGGAAATTACCGAAACTGCAGGCAATGGCCCGGGCTTGTATTCGTCGTTCATCAACCTGAGATATTACAACGGCCTGGGCGAACGTGACAGGCTGGTCAGTCCGCTGATCAACCTGTCGGGAATGAACACAGCCCTGCTGGAATTTAAATATGCCTATGCCCAGCGCTTTCCCGATTTTACAGACTCCCTCATTGTTTATCTGGTTAAGGATTGCGGTGAGGAATGGGTAAGATTACTCGCATTGGCCGAAGATTCGCTGGCAGGTTTTGCCACCCATCCGCCTGAATCAGGCTCCTTTTACCCTGAATCCGGAACCGACTGGTGCGGCTCCGGTGAAACCCCTCCATGCCACCTCATCGATCTTTCCGCATGGGTTGGAAATCCGGATGTTTCCATTGTTTTTGAAGCCTATGTGGGATATGGCAATAATCTTTTTATTGATGATGTGGTGGTCAGAAGCATTGATAATATCAGCCTCTCAAAGTCAGGGGAAGACGGAATACAGATATGGCCCAATCCCAACGATGGAGGTTTTATGTTTTCTTTAGAAGGGCAACCGGGACGTTATAAGGTGGAGATTAGGAATCTTTCAGGCAACCTGATGCTGGATCAATCCTGGGTTTCTTATGGAAATCAACTGAGCGGTGTCATCAGAATGGATGAGATGCCGCCCGGAGTGTATCTATTATCCGTCAATGACGGTAAATCGGCCAGGCATGCCAGGATCATACACAATTAGTCCGGCCGCATTGCCTTGAAGAACAATAAGAATATGGAATGTAATATTTTAAATAAAAATTTCTGATCATGTTTAGATTCAAATCAACACTGTTTTTTGTTTTATTGCTGGCGCCTGTTTTTGTAATCAATATGAAGCAGGCCAATGCCCAGAAAGTGACGGGCGAAGTTTTTTACGCCGGAGATCATGTGAAATCAAGCCTCGCAAACATGGAGGCATGGGAGAAGCTAAACCCTCCGGATACAACCCCGAAATGGAAAACCCCAAAGCCTTTCTGGACCTATCCTGACCAACAGATAGACGAGTCGAAGATCATTTACCGGCACACTGAAGTGTTTGATCCTTTGATATATAAATCAACTATGGATCCTTCCCCATTGCCGGATGCTGAATTTGCAGGATTGGGCGACAACAATACCTCCATCCCTCCGGATGTGAATGGTTGTGCCGGCCCTGACCATCTGATGATCACACTGAATACCGAAGTAAGGATACAAAACAAAACGGGGACAACCATCTCCACGCTTTCTCTCGGAAGTTTCTGGGCCGGTTTGCCCGGGGCATCCCAGAGTTTCGACCCCAAAATCCTGTTTGATCCTTCTGCGCAGAGATGGATTATCGTATGCCCCAGCAGTTCAACTCCTTCTGCATCAAGGCTGCTGGTGGGCGCCTCCGAAACAAGCGACCCGACGGGAAACTGGAACCTTTATGCCCTGGATGCAGATCCGGCCAACACCGCCTGGTTCGATTATCCTTCCTTCGGCTTCAATAAAAACTGGATTGTCGTCACCGGAAATATGTTCTCCGGCGGCTCTTTCCAGACAAATGTCTTCTTTGTGATCAAAAAGGCCGATATGTATTCGGGAACCGCTGCACCCCAATATACCCGTTTGACATACACTCCTTCCTTTACCATTGTCCCTGCCATCACTTATGATGAAGACCTTGAAGACATTTATCTGATTTCCAATATCGGTGGGGGAACCACCAACGGTAACATTGCCAAATATACCATCAGTGGCGGTTTTGGAGCTGAAACCCTGACATTTGACGGATATATTAACACCCCTAACGGCTGGTCGAACAACCCTGCTGGCAACGGTGATTTTTCACCCCAGTTGGGTACAACCCAGAAAATCAGCGCAGGAGATACAAGGATGCAGAATGTAATCTACCGTAACGGCAAACTTTGGGCCGTACACCATGTTTTTCTTCCGGCCGGAAATCCCATCCGGTCTGCTGTACAATGGTGGGAGCTGGATGAAAACGGCACAGTGCTGCAGTTCGGAAGAGTCGATGATCCGACCGGAGAGTTTCATTTTACTTATCCTACCATTGCCGTAAATGCCATGGAGGAGATACTGATCGGCTATTCAAGCCACTCGGCAAACCAGTACGCCAGTGCAAGCTATTCCTTCAGGACAGCAGATGATCCACCGAATACATTGCGCGACAGGTACCAGTTTAAAGATGGCAAAGCCAAGTATTACAAAACCTTTGGAGGAGGGCAAAACCGCTGGGGCGACTATTCCGCCACCCAGGTGGATCCTGCCAATGACCTGAATTTCTGGACTCTTCAGGAATATGCAGAGTTGCCATCGGGCGGCTACGACAAATGGGGTACCTGGTGGGCTTACCTTGTCAGGGAGTCTGAGCCGGTGGCCGGATTCTCAGCCAATATCACCACAGTGCCTGTTGGAAGCGGGGTCAATTTTACAGATGAATCCCTGTTCATGCCCACATCATGGAACTGGGTTTTTGAAGGTGGAACTCCCGGAACTTCTTCGGATCAGAACCCACAGAATATCATTTACAGCCAGGCTGGAACCTTTGACGTCAGTCTTACTGTCGCCAACAACATGGGTTCCAATACCCTGACAAAAACAGATTACATCACTGCTTCTTCCTCCATTCTTCCGGATGTGAATTTCATGGCTTCCGACACTGTGCCCTGTACCGGGGCTGAGGTCGTCTTTACCGACCTTACCGCATATAATCCTGTTTCCTGGAATTGGGAGATCACACCCGGCACATTTGATTTTGTGAATGGCACCAACGGTTCTTCGCAGAATCCCGAGGTTGTTTTTAATCAGGGTGGAACATATTCCGTTTCTCTGACCGCCTCAAACAATAACGGCAGTAACAGCTTTACAAAAACCGATTATATTCTGGCCGGGGGCAATGTTATGCCTTACACCCAGACTTTTGAAATATCGTCCTTCAGCTTTGCAGGATGGACCGTGGTTAACCCCGATAACGGAATCACCTGGGACCTCACTGATGTTGGAGGTAATACACCCGGTACCAGGTCCGCATTTATAAATCTCAGGGATTATAGTGTTTTTGGGGAGAAGGACAGGCTAATCAGTCCTCCCTTCAATTTTTCGGGTTATGCTTCAGTTGTGATGGGATTCCAGCATGCCTATGCCCAGCGTTTTGCCTCTTCTTCAGATTCCCTGATCATTTACGTTTCTGATGACTGCGGCGAAACTTGGATGAAAGTTTTTGCGGTCACCGAAGATGCCCCCGGAGATTTTGCAACACATGAAATCACAAACAATACATTCACACCGCAGGTGGCCGACGACTGGTGCGGCAGTGGTTTTGGAAGCGATTGCTATTCCATCAGTTTAGACGAATGGGCAGGGGATTCGGATATCAGGATCATGTTCGAGTCGGTAAGCGGCTTCGGTAACAACCTTTTTATTGATAATGTAAACTTTACCGTATTCACAGGCATCCCGCAGATAGCCCCGGGCAACAGCGACTTCTTTAGAGTGTATCCTAATCCTGCTTTCGACGAGCTTGTGATCGAAACACATTGCGGAAATTGCAAATTTGAGATACTTGATGCCCGCGGACAGGTGGTGCTTTCCGGAAATATTCCTGAGAGGGAATCCAAAGGCTCCTCAAAAGTCAGGACTGCTGACCTCTCCAGAGGGATTTATATCATCAGGGTGTTCAACAACTCGTTAACCGGATCGGAAAAGCTGATTCTGAAATAGTAAAGGGGTTAGGTAAACCGGTAAAGCCGGTTGATTCGCCGGCAATCTGCAGTTAACCTGCCTTTCAGCCGGATAATAAAAAAAGGCTGCTCTGTACAGAGCAGCCTTTTTTAAAATATAGATTAGTCCGGTAAGACTAACTTCGTTTCTCTATGGCCTTTTTCCTTGTAGAATAGTTGATTTTAAAAGCCCCGACTTTCCTTAATTCCTGTTTGACATCGGTCACAACACCCATCTTGGTTTCCTTGTCCACTTTAAGCGAGGTGGTCAGGAAGGGCTTGTCGGCTTCGTCACGGGCTTCTCTTTCAAGTTGTATAAACTCCTGGATGTCCTTCAGGTCAGCGAACTGATCGTTCAGCTGGATCCTTGATTCAGTCCCATACTGTTTTTTCAGCGGGGGGCCGATATAGATAAAACTCACAAGGGATTTCTTCTCCAGTTTCTGGACTTCCGTAGCATCGGGAGCCTTGATCCTGACCAGCAGGGTGGCTTCACGCATGGTAGTGGTTACCATGAAGAAGAACAGCAGCATAAAGATGATATCGGGCAACGATGCCGTTGAGATGGGCGGTAAGAATTTACTGCCTTTTTTCTTAAATTTTGCCATATTATTTCCCTCCTACATCTTCTGGTTCTGCTTCCGAAACAGCAACGGGGATGGCCCCTTGCACCGCATCAATCAGCGCCTGGTCGGTAAGCTTACTAAATTTGAGCCCGAATTTATCTAACGCCAGCTCATCCCTGAGTTCATTGATGGCAGCCGCTAACTCATTCTGGACCTGAATATACATATCATACGAAGTGCCCCGGTCGTTTTTCAGCGAAATAATTCCTTTGGAAACCCATACTTCGCCTAAATTCGGAATATTTTCCAGTTTCATCTCCGGCAGGTCTTCCCTGCGGCCCGGATTGGTAAGAAACTCTTTGGCCATATCCTTCAGGTCACGGATGTCGGTAGGCACACCTTCGACCATCAGGTTGTCTTTGCTGTTGACCAAGACTTTAAAAATATTCCTTTCCTTCACATCCGGAGGCTCCTGTGATGGATCCAGCGGAGGAGGCAGTCTTCGTGTGATACCTGTATCAATGTCCATTGTTGTAGTTACAAGGAAAAATATCAGCAACATAAAGGCAATGTCTGCCATTGATGCTGCATTTATTTCATTTACAGGTCTTGCCATGTCTCTTTTATTTAAATATACTCGAAATTCCCGAATAAAGTATTGATAAAATGGCCAATCCCCCTACAATGTAAGTGAAAAACATTGAGGCGCCTACCATTTTTTCAACCTCGGCAGTGGTTTTCAGCCTTTCAATGTCTTCGAGGCTGAATTGGCTTGTTGCCAGAGAATAGCAGATAAATCCTATACCGATAAGCACAACCAGTGAGATCAGGATCTTCAATGCATTTTTCGGATTTTGAATGATAAAAATGATCGGGAAAAGAATTGCCAGTAAGGTTGTGAGGCCGATGGCAACGTAGCTCAGATATGCGAAATTATCGATAATGGACGAACCGGCAAGTTCCTCCTCACTGTTGCTCAGCACCAGCACCTGCAAAATTACGGCGAGGGCGATGAAAACTATCGATAAAACCTTGAATATTGTTAAGATCGTCTTATTCATAATTAATTATTTTTTGAGACATTCTTTGCCAGAATATCTACAAATGAAATGGAACTGTCTTCCATATCGTTGATGAGGCTGTCAATCTTTGCCACGATATAGTTATAGAATATTTGCAGAATAATGGCCACAATAAGACCGAAAACGGTGGTAAGAAGGGCAACTTTAATACCTCCGGCCACAATGGTTGGGGAGATGTCACCTACCGCTTCGATGTTGTCAAATGCCTGGATCATCCCGATTACCGTTCCCATAAACCCTAACATGGGAGCAAGGGCGATAAAAAGTGATATCCATGACAAGCCTTTTTCAAGACGTCCCATGAGAACGCCGCCGTATGAAATGATCGATTTTTCAACCACATCCAGGCCATCGCTGATCCTGTCAATACCCTGAAGGAATATCCCGGCAACAGGTCCGCGTGTATTTTTGCATACATCCCTGGCTGCCTCTACCCCGCCGTTTTCAAGGGCTGTTTCTACCTTATTCAAAAGCTTCTGCGTGTTGGTTGTGGAGAGATTAAGGTAAATGATCCTTTCTATGGCCAGTGCAAGGCCCAGGATCAGTGTGAGAAGCACGATGCCCATAAACCCGGGGCTGCCTTCGATAAACTTTTCTTTAAGTACCTGATGAAATGATTTTGTTTCCTCACTTGCAGGGTCCATAGTCGTCTTTTGCATGGCGGCTGCAGGTTTCTTCGTTACGGTTGAGGAATCAGCTTGCTGAGTGCCTGAGGGTTTACCTGCTTCCTGCTGGGCAAAGACAACACTGACGCTACCCTGGAGAAGCAAAATGACTACTGTTAATAAGGCCAAATACTTTTTCATACTCGAATTTGTTGATTATTAAATTACTAATTCATTTTTCGCAAACATGCGGAGAGAGAGGGATTCGAACCCTCGGTCCCAGTCCACCCGGGACACACGCTTTCCAGGCGTGCACCTTCAGCCACTCGGTCACCTCTCCCTTTTAAGTTACTAATATTCAAGCGTTCTAAATTTGGAGCTAAAGTACAAAAAATATTTTCGTAAAAAAAAATAAACTGTAAAGATAATATTGTAAAAACTCGCTCTACCCTTTAATTAGTATGTTGTTCAGAGATTTCTCCGGCCAAAGGCTTTGTTAATAATCTCTTTATTTCTTCCATGTCGGTGAAGTTTCCCAGCAGATACATCAGCTTGGCAACGGCAGCTTCGGGGGTCATATCCCCGCCGCTGATCACACCGATTTCCCTTAACCTGGCGCTTGTGGCATATTTCCCCATTTCCACCGCCCCTCCCTGGCATTGGGTGATGTTCAGGACGATAATCCCCTTTGTTATTGCCCCGTGAAGTAAATCAATGAACCAGCCGGCATCAGGGGCATTGCCTGCACCGAAAGTTTCCAGGATGATCGCACGCAGCCCCTCCGCAGATAAAATGGCATCAAGGATTTTAGCATTTATCCCGGGAAAAAGCTTTACAATGGCTATCTCTGTGTTTAATGAGGAATATACTTTTAACTTCCTGAAATTTGGCTTTCTGATTGCATTGTGGTTATACCTGATATGTACCCCGACCTCTGCCAGCGCCGGATAATTAACCGATTTGAAAGCTCCGAAATGCTCCGCATTGACCTTGCGGGTCCGGTTACCCCGGAGCAACCTGTTTTCAAAATAAATACAAACCTCCGGCACAACAGGGGTGTCATCGGTTTTTGCAGCTGCAATTTCTACGGCAGTAATGAAATTTTCACGGCCATCGCTCCGGATCGTCCCAAGAGGTAATTGTGAGCCTGTGAGTATAACCGGTTTATTCAGGTTCTGTAACATGAAACTCAACGCAGAAGCGGTGAAGGCCATAGTGTCGGAACCGTGCAGTACAACAAAACCATCGTACCGTTCATAATGCTCTTCGATCACCCCCGCCAGTTTTGCCCAGAACACAGGATCCATGTTGGATGAATCGATTACCGGGTCAAAACAGTAGTGGTCAATCACAAAATTGAAAAGTTCGAGGGCGGGTATCTGATGGTATAGATTATCGAAATTGAAAGGGATCAGTACCCCTGTTTCCTTGTCCATAATCATTCCAATGGTGCCGCCCGTATAGATGACCAGAATCGCTGTGTTCGTTTTCATGCAGAAGGCAATTTAAACATTTCCATAGCATTTGCAGTGGTTATCAGTGAAACCTCCTCAACGGAAACCTTTTTGATCCCTGCAATTTTTTCTGCTATGTGCCTGAGATAAGCGCTCTCATTTCTCCTTCCTCTGAAGGGTACCGGGGCCAGATATGGGGAATCGGTTTCAAGAAGGATGTGTTTAAGATCAGTTTGCTCAATAACACTGTCAAGTCCCGATTTTTTATAGGTTACCACTCCTCCGATCCCCAGCCTGAAGCCCATTGAAGTAATCTCCTGCGCCTGTTTGTGAGTGCCGGAAAAACAATGGAACACACCCGTCAGCCCTTCTGAAACAAACTCCCTGACAATGTTGATGATCACTTCATGGGCCTCACGGGAATGAATGACCAATGGCAGTTTGTAATCAATCGCCAACCTGATCTGATGCCTGAAAGCGAATTCCTGCTCCTTCTGGAAAGTTTTGTCCCAGTAAAGGTCGATACCGGTTTCACCAATGGCGCTAAATCTTTCCCGGTCGAGCCAACTGCCCGTTTCCATCAGCTCTTCTCTGTAATCCTCTTTTACTGAAGTGGGATGAAGCCCTATCATGGGGAAACAGGTGCGCGGAAATCTCCGGCATAAATCCAGCATAGGTTTAACAGACTTACTGTCAATATTGGGAAGAAGTATTGTCTTTATTCCGTTTTCAATGGCATTTTCAACCACAGCCTCCCTGTCGCTGTCGAATTCGCCTGAGTAAAGATGCGCATGTGTATCTACCATAGTCATGCTGCAAAAGTAGGATATGATTTTTGATTATGCTTACTTTTGTAAAAAAACAGGTTTGCAAAGATTCCTGATCATACGTTTCAGCTCTATCGGGGATATCGTTCTGACTACCCCGGTGATCCGTTGCATGGCAAATCAATATCCTGAAGCCGAGATCCATTACCTCACCAAAGAACAGAACAAGCCTTTGCTGGCCGCCAATCCCCACTTGAAAAGGATCTGGACTATCACCCACAGCCTTTCTGAAGTGATACCGGAGTTGCTAAAACAAAAATTCACTTTTGTGGTCGACCTTCACAGGAACATCAGGTCGTTAACGGTAAAAACCCGCCTGGGAAAACCTTCCGGAACATTCTGCAAACTTAACCTGCAAAAATGGCTGCTGGTAAGATTTAAACTGAATTATCTTCCTGATTTGCATATTGTTGACAGGTATTTTGACAGCCTGAAAAAGCTCCACGTAGTCAATGACGGGCAGGGGCTGGATTTTTTTATTGAATCCGGAGCCTGCGATGAAAAACGACTGCTTCCGGATAAATTCAGACAGAATTATGTGGTGTGGGCAATCGGAGGGAAGCATTTCACTAAAATTTTTCCGCCGGAAAAAATTATCAGCGTTTGCAGCCAAACCCGTCATGCAGTTATTCTGTTGGGAGGGTCTGAAGACAGGGAGAGGGGAAATCTGATTGAATCATCCTGCCGGAATAACGTTTTCAATGCATGCGGAAAACTCACAATCCAGGGTTCGGCAGCAGTGATAAAGGATGCCCGCAGGGTAATTACCAATGATACCGGCCTGATGCATATTGCGGCAGCATATAAAAAAAATATTTTGAGCCTGTGGGGTAACACGGTAACGGATTTCGGTATGTATCCCTACCTCCCCGGAGAAAATTCGGTAATAATGGAGGTGGAAGGTTTGTCATGCAGGCCGTGCAGTAAACTGGGCTTTGACCAATGTCCGAAAGGCCATTTCAGATGCATGAAAGAAATGGACGAAGCAGGAATACTGTCCTTTCTGAATGACAGGGACTGAAATTATATCCGGATGAATGGATTGTTCACCTTTTCATAACCGATGGAAGTCTCGGGGCCGTGGCCGGGATACACTGTAAAATCATCATCCAGAACGAAAAGTTTGTCGTGGATACTCTGCATCAGAAGGTCGAAGTCTCCGGTAGGAAAATCGGTTCTTCCGATGCTGTCTCTGAAAAGAACATCTCCGGTGATCACGAACCGATCATTTTTTGACAGTAAACAAACACTGCCGTCGGCATGACCGGGGGTATACAATACCTGAAGTGACGATTGCCCGAATTCAACCAGGTCTCCATCTTCCAGAAACCGGACCGGTCCGTTAACCGGATCGGGATGGATGCCGTAGATTTTTGCATGGTTGTGGGCATCCCGCAAAAAATTCAGGCCGGCTTTATGAATGCATTGCTGAAGATCATATTTATTCACTATGAAATTGTTACCGAGAATATGATCAATATGGCAATGGGTGTTTATAAGGCACACAGGTTTCAAATCAAAAGATGAAATGAACCTGTGAAGCTGACCTTCCTCATAACTGTCGTAACAGCCGGGATCAACGACTATGCACTCTTTGGTTTCGTCGTAAACTATGTATGTGTTTTCCTGAAATGGATTAAAGACAAGCTTCTCTACAGTGATCATATAGTATACTTTTTTTAGACGGCAAATATATGGCAATCCTGCCATCGGCCCGGCAAAAAAACTCTGTTAAAAATGTATCTTTGTGTAACAAATGGCTTTCTTGCAACGTCTACCTTATTGAATTATGAATTTTCCTGACAGGATATGACGAGAACAGAGTTTAACCGCTGTGTGGATTCTTTTGCCGACGGGGTTTACCGGTTTATCCTCAAGAATATAAAGGATACCGATAAAGCGGGCGACATAGTGCAGGATACTTTCACGAAAATGTGGGAAAAAGTTCATGAAATTTCATATGAGAAAGCAAAATCCTATTTATTTACTGCCGCTTACCATACCATGATCGACTCCATCAGGAAAGAAAAGAAAGTTGAAGCCTATCATCATCAAGCGGAGCGGGCAGGGTCGGTGGAAAATGCCTTCAGTGATGTGAAAGAAATTATTAATGAAGCATTGGGGAAATTGCCCGAAATACAGCGAAGTGTTCTGATGCTCAGGGATTATGAAGGATATTCGTATGCGGAAATCGGGGAGATTACAGGGTTGAATGAGCCCCAGGTTAAAGTGTATATTCACAGGGCAAGGGTTTCTATGAAGAATTACCTGGTAAGTATGGATAAACTGGTTTAACAATGGCAATAAACAGAAATAATTACGAAGCATACTTTTACGACTACTGGGACGAGGCTCTTGATCCCGGAAGGGAAAAGTCGGTGCTTGAGTTTCTGAATGCCAATCCTGACCTTCAGGATGAATTTCTGTTGACCAGGTCACTTTTTCTTGAAGCCGGTCAAACCACTTACCCCCATAAAAACTCTCTCAAAAAAGAGGAGATCCGGCCACATGGAGGCATTGATGAAAACAATTATGAAAATTTTTTCATCTCATACTGGGAAGGAAATCTGACAGAGGGAGAAAGGGCAACGGTTTTTGCTTTTACCGGAATAAATCCTTTTCTTAAAAAAGAGTTTGAAGCCTTCAGGTATACCTTCCTCCAACCTGAAACCACAACGGGATTTCCGTTTAAAAATGATCTGAAGCGAAACCCGGATGTCAAAACAATATGGCTTTTCCGCATAATTCCTGCAGCAGCGGCTGTGGCACTGCTTGCCGGGGTGTATTTGTTGCTTTCTGACAACGCTGAACAAAATTCAAAACGTTTTGATTCTGTTGTTATTGGCAGGTTGGAGCCTTTGTATTACAGCCCTTCCGTTGAGACTTTACCGGTAAGTCTGAGAAACCAGGGTAAGAGTAAGCTTATAACACTCGGAACAGAGGAAAATAATCTGGATACCCCCATCCAATATCCTGTTGAAGAAGTCATCACTGCATTGGAAACCTTCAGGGCGAAAGAAATACTGTTTGACATTGACCCCCTGCAATACCCGGCCATCCACCCACAGAAAAGTTTTTCAGGGAACTTTCAGATGTTTGATACCGGCAGGAATGCGGAGGAAAGAACTGTGGCAGGCATTTTTATCAGAGGTTTTGCAAGTAAACTGAAAACACTGGTTCCTGTCAAAGGCCGGGGAGCCGAAAAATCCTTTCTTGAACTTACCGTGGACGGATATAACCTTATAGCCGACAGGGATGTGAGTGTGGATAAAGAAATGGATGAAAACGGACAAGTCACCTCCATGAACCTCGAAACCCGTTTTTTCAGTTATAACAGAAGCATAAGCAGCCATCATCAGGAATAAAAAACAACCCATGTAACATTTCTCCAACCGGCTACGTCACATGCATAAAGATAAGTTGAACACTTAAATGCATCAGTTATGAGAAATTACAGCAGAAAATCAGTTTTAATGATCCTGGCCCTTGTATTTACAGGAATTGTTGCCTCTGCACAGAAGCAAAACACCTACATCAGCACACAAACCAGAAACCTTCCTTCATTCAATGCCATTGATGTTGGCAGTGCGATTACCGTATATCTCAGGCAATCCAATGTGCAATCGGTAAAAATTGAAACCAGCGATAACCTGCAAAACAATGTCATTGCCACTGTGGAGAACAATGTCCTGAAACTGTCCGCAAAAGGGATGAAGAACTACAAAACATTGAAAGCTTACGTTGAGGTTCCTGAAATCAAGGGGATCAAAGCCAGCGGCGCATCGGAAGTAAATTCAGGAAACCTGTTGAAATCAGATCACCTTAATATAAAGGCAAGCGGAGCCAGCCTGTTGAATCTCGAAATTGAAGCAACTGATCTTGAAACCGACCTGTCGGGTGCCTCCGAAGTAAGACTGAAAGGCTCTGCCTTCAATCATTACTCTATGGTGAGCGGTGCATCCGTCCTCAAAGCCACTGACCTCACTACCCGCAAGACAGACATCGAGATTTCCGGTGCAAGCCATGCAAGTGTCAATACCGAAACAGAGCTTAAGGTGGATAAGAGCGGCGCTTCAAGCCTCGAAATTGCAGGTGATCCCGAAGTCAGAGAGTTTTCCGGAGAATCTGAGGATGATTTCACGTCAGATCAATGGGAATTCCAGGGCAATTATGACTCTACCAAGGTGAAAATAGGCAACCTGAACATTGATGTGTATGAAAACAATGATGAGGTGAGAATAAAACTGGGAAATAACGAACTGTTTGTGGATGAAGAGGGGAATGTCAGTTTTAATAAAAGCAAAAGGAAAAAATTCAATGGTCACTGGGCAGGTTTTGACCTCGGATTAAACGGTTATGTCAACAAAGACGGAAATATGAGTTTACCCAAAGAGTATGAATACCTTGACCTCAGAATGGAAAAATCCCTGGCCGCCCATTTGAACTTCTTTGAACAGAACGTTGCTTTATCGGGAAACCAGAAATTCGGTCTTGTATCAGGCCTGGGTTTCAGTTGGAACAACTACCGTTTTCTCAGAAATACACGCCTGAATACAGATTCCTCCTTCCTGAACGGATACATTGAAAAAGGGATTGATGTACACAAAACGAAACTAACTGCCTTGTATCTTAGCCTGCCCCTGATGTTTGAGTTTCAGACCAACAGCAATCACAAAAAGAATAGCTTCCATATAGCTGCCGGCGCTGTGATGAACCTCAGGTTGTCTTCCCATACCAAGAGGTACTATAACGAATTGAACAAACAATATGACATTACGCAGTACAATCCGGATACAGGCGTTTATGAAACCATCGGCCTCATGACATCACCGGAACAGTACAAGACAAAAAATTTCGACGACTATTTTCTGGCTCCCATCAAATGGGATGCTTCGGTGAGGATAGGATGGGGGTTCATCAATCTTTTCGCGAATTATTCCCTGAATACCATGTTCAGGAAGGACAAAGGGCCTGAGCTTTATCCCTTTACCGTCGGTATCACCCTCAACAACCTCTAAGGAGAATTTCTGAACTTGTTTGGCTGCCTCTGTTTAAACAGAGGCAGTTTTTTTTGCAGATCAAAATATTTTATAATTTTATGCCTTGAATTATTTTGTTAACCCTCTAAATTTCAATAATATGTCAGGTCATAATAAGTGGTCGACCATTAAAAGACGCAAAGGGGCACAGGATGCCAAAAGGTCGAAAATATTCTCAAAGATCATCAAAGAAATTACCATTGCGGTTAAAGAAGGAGGATTTGACCCCGATGGAAATCCAAGGCTCAGGCTGGCCATCGCAAATGCCAAAGGCGCCAGTATGCCCAAGGACAATATTGAACGTGCCATCAATAAAGGAAAGGACAAGGATGGATCTGTATTTCAGGAATTGACTTATGAAGGATATCTGCCAAACGGCATTGCAGCTTACGTGGAGTGCACTACCGATAACCAGCAACGGACGGTAAGTAATATCAGGGCCATTTTTAACAAAGCAGGGGGAAACCTCGGCACAAACGGATCACTCAGTTTCCTGTTTGAGAGAAAAGGGATCTTCACGATTCCTAAAGGGAACCTGAATCCGGAGGAATTTGAACTCGAAATGATCGATGCGGGAGCAGAGGATATTGAAGAGAACGAAGGCTTTCTTTCAATGACTACAGCGCTGGAGGATTTTGGACGTATGCAGAAAAAACTTGAGGAACTTGCCATTGAGCCTGAAAATGCCGAGCTCCAAAGGATTCCCAACGAAACAGTGAAGCTCGATAAGGATGCGGCAAGGAAAATCCTGAGGATTATTGAGATTTTTGAGGATGACGACGACGTGAAAAATGTGTTCCACAATTTGGAGATTTCAGATGAACTGATTGAGGAAATGTAGCTTTCATTGGAAAATGAGTTGTACTTCAGAATTGTATTTTATTTTAGGGCACCTCTAATAACTATTGTTGATATAAACAATTGATTGTTAATATTTTATATGCGAATATTTATCAATTTTTATTATCTT
>JAFGME010000029.1 GCA_016927695.1 Bacteroidales bacterium | reverse complement strand
TCAGAATAACTACTTCCGGCAGGCCGTTGCTGATGAGGAAACGCTGCTTCAGGTCTTCGATATGTATATATCAAAATACCCGGAAGGAAAATACAATGAGCAGTTTGAAAGCATGATATACAACCAGGCAGTAGAGCAAAACTCAGTTCAGGCTTTTGAAGATTATCTTCAAAGATTTCCGAACGGGAAGTATGTCGGGGAATTTGAATCGGTATTATTCAACAGCATTCTGCAGGGAGGTTCGCGGTTTACATTCGAAGACTATCTTCAAAGGTACCCCAATGGAAATCACATCGGAGAGATTGAGTTAAGGCTCCTCGATTCGGTCAGGATCAGGAAGAGGGTGTCTGATGCCGTCAGATACAATACCCTTTTCCCTGACGGAGTTTACAAGGATACCATTAAAAGCCTGTCTGAAAATGCCTTTTATGAGAATGCCGTAGAGGTGAATCAGCTTTTTGAATTTAAAAGCTTTATGGACAAATACCCGGATTCAAAACGGATTAAAAGGATTACTTTTCTCAGCAATCCTGAAAAAGCCGGCCTTATGGTCACCGATATCAGGGGAAGATCCATACAACAGGGAGAAACACCCTTGTCCATCCGGGCAATTGAGGGTACAACCCTGATTTTGAAATATTCCAGGAAAAATTATAAACCGGACAGTATAAAATATATTGTAAAAGCTGACACTGCCCAGGAGTATTTGCAAACACTCAGAATGGATGCCACCCTTATTGCATTTGACCAGTTTGACAAAAAGACCCCCTGGGAAATGACAGGCAGTAATTACAGCTTTGCCATAACCTCCGAAGGAATGCTGGACGCATCCACTACCAACCGCCAGCATCAGCACCTGAGAAACTTTAACATTGACTTCTCCAAAGATTTTATTCTTGAAATGAGTTTTCAGTTTACAGGTCAGGCCAATACATTTAAAAGTTACCTGGGATTTCTCTGGGGAGCCCCGCAAAGCCTGAAGTATTTCGTCTGCACACCCGAAGGCAAATATAACTTTGGTGAGCAGGAAGCCAGATATCGTTCAGGCGATAACGAAAACGGGTATTCAAAATGGAACATTTATTCCGGCAATCAGGACACCTGGCCATCAACCAGCAATTTCAGGAATAACGGGTTCAATAAACTGGTTATTGAGAAAACAGGCAATGTAATGATCTACTCCATCAACGGGCTCAACCTGCATCAGGAAAATATCTTCAGGTCGCCCTCCGGAAAGTCCGTGGGTATTGCCATTGGAAACACCCGTGCATGGATTGATTATATAAAAATAATTCAGTAAGACAGGCCTCCCTTCCGTATCCGGCCACATGTATACTGCAGGTCCGAAATCTAAACAAAAGGATGTATGAAAATTACATCAGGTAAACTTTTCAGAATATTTATACTGCAGGGAGCTTTTGTTTGCATTATGATTCTGATCACGTCCTGCCATGCCGGAAGGTATTTTCTGTGGAATTTCCCTGATCTTAATGACCATAAAAAGTTTCCCTCCTCCCCTGTGATGGCAGGAACAGAAAAAATGAACTTTTTTCGCGGTGAAACTTTTCCTTTTGTGATACCGGAGGATTACGCCGGTGCTGACTTCGCAGGCCTGGAAGAGTTTCTTGAGAAAACCGGAACGGTTTCGTATCTTGTGGTTGTTAAGGATACCATAGTTTTTGAGAAATATTTCCAGGGATATCAGCATGAAAGCATCATACCCTCGTTCTCTGTTGCCAAAGTGTTTGTTTCCGCATTGACAGGAATAGCAATCCAGGAGGGGAAAATCCGCGGAACAGGTGACAGGATCACGGATTACCTTACCTGTTTCAAGGATTCACGAATGGCTGAAGTGACCCTTGAAGACCTGCTGAACATGAGATCAGGTATTGATTTCAGCGAACATTACTCTACCCCTTTCGCCGATGTGCCCAGGTACTACTACGGAAGGCAGCTGCAGAAATATATCCGGCATCTGAAAATTATTTCACCACCGGGCTTTTCCTATAACTATGTCAGCGTGAACACCCTACTCCTAAGCCTTGCCATAGAAAAAGCAACAGGCCTGGGCCTTTCAGGGTATCTTGAAAGCCGCATCTGGCAGCCTTTGGGTATGGAATCCAATGCATCATGGAGCCTTGACAGCAAAAAATCCGGCACCGTTAAATCTTTTTGCTGTCTGAATGCCATATCCATGGACTTTGCTCGTTTCGGAAGCCTGTATCTGAACAACGGCAAATGGAACAACCGTCAAATCATCCCAGAAGACTGGGTGAAGAAATCCACTTCCATCATCAATAATTCAAAGGATTCGCAAGGTTATCCCTACACTTATCACTGGAGGGTGGATGACAACAAAGGTTATTTTGCCAAGGGCATCCTCGGACAATATATCATGGTTTTTCCTGCCAGACAGGCTGTTGTGGTGAGGATGGGGAAAAAAACAGGAGGCATTGACTGGTATGATTTTTCTTTAAAACTGCTTGACCAGACAGATCCTTCCGGCCTTTGAATGTCAATCTCCGAAAAACTTTGCATACCCGGGGTAGTTGTATTTCTTTCTGGCTACATCCTCCGGAAATACATAATAATCGACCTCAGCGGAGGTACATAACACTTCTTTGTGATCAAATAAATCCGCCTTAACAGTTACACGGTTCATTTTTTCAAAAATGATATTTGCCATCAGAAGAATAAATGGCTGGTTGATAAAAACCGGCTTCAGATATCTGACATTCATTCTGCCAGTAACCCCGGAACTCCCCTTTTTCACCTGTATGGTCCAACTGGCAATTTCATCCAGCAGGGTAGCC
>JAFGME010000181.1 GCA_016927695.1 Bacteroidales bacterium | reverse complement strand
TGAATAATGTGCTGCAAAGATAAATTATTTTTCAACACAAATAAAAAATCAAAAATCAAGATATTGCTGAAATAAAATCTGCAGATAAGCTTTCCCTTTCATCACAATAGAATCGGAGGTGTCATCATCGGGTTGGCGGCAATAAAATCTGTCGAAACGCGGTTCATAAAAAAAATATTTTCCCCCTTCTGTCCAGCCAATGCCTTCTTCAAATGAAATGGAAGCAAAACGCGGAGCGTATGGATTCATGAGGTTTTTACTCCAGGTAAAGGCGCTGTGTTCCAAACCAAGCTGGGCCAGCAAAGTGGCCGGAAAATCAACCTGGCTTCCTGTGCCCCTGATGGTTTTCCCCTGAAATTCAGGTTTAACAACATCGCCTGCAAAAAGGAAAAAAGTCCTGTGATATGGCGGGGAATGGTAATCCCACTTTTTGTATGAATCGTGACTGTGGTCGGGCATCAAAATAAAAAGGGTGTTTTTAAACCAGGGCTCAGATGAGGCTTCCCTGAAAAACGCCCCGATGCAACTGTCAGTATAAAAAGCCGAATTCAGGTAGAGGTTCTGGTATTTTTCCTCCCAGAACTCTCTTATTTTCATGGGCATATCAAAGGGGGAATGTGTACTTACCGTGAATATTGCCGAAAGAAAGGGCTTTTTCACCTTCCCTGCATCATCCTTCATCTTTTCGAACATAAAGGCATCATGTACACCCAGTTTACCGCCAGGCATGTCTTCCGGCAGGTTTTCGATGTCAAAAATCCGGTCAAATTCATTGTAATAAATGTAACTTTTGATGTTGCCGTAGATCAACTGACCCCCGAAATAAAATGTGGAGGAATAGCCCGCCTCCTTCAACTTTTTATTCAGGCCGGGCAGCCCCGGATATTTATCGGGCTGATAGGTGACTACCGACAACGGATGGGCGGGAAAACCGCTGAAAATGGCGGCCATCCCCTGCTCCGACCTTGAACCGCTTGCATAAATATCAGTGAACAACACACCCTGCTTTTCTATTTCTCTGAATTCGGGGGTGATCCCGGACATACCTCCCAGACTTTCGATAAGATCGGCCGACCAGCTCTCCAGGATGATCAACACAATGTTAGGCATCGATTCCTTCAGGAAAATAATGGTTGTGTCAGATTTAACTTCATGCAATGCCCTGACTATATCACCGGCTTTCCCCTCCTCAAAAAAAACATACGGATTTTCACTCCTGTCCTTTGAATACTCGTTCAGGCTGTGGATAAAATTAAACCCCGAGTTGGTTGCTGCCAGGTTCAGTATGTTATGCTTTGAATAATATGACTGGCTTTGCACTATGGGTATTTCCTGAATCCCTCCCCTCAGTCCGGTAAAAAGTACTGCCGGTAAAACCAACACAACGATGGCCGAAACAATGTAGTTCTTCCTGATGCCGGCAAGGCTGATCGAAAAATACTTCTTATAAAAGAAAAAACCGGTGGCCGTTAAAATTGACACCAGCAGAACCAGGACAATAAAGGCAGAGGAAGGCGCCGAGTTATAAATTTCTTCAGGATGGCGGAGATAATTCAGGGATTTCGCATGCAGCTTGGTTTTCCATTCATCATAAATGCCGATTTCTGCGGCTGTGATCAGGCTGTAAGCGAGGATCATTAAAAATGTATAAACGCGGTTCAGGAAAAGGAGCCATTTCGTAGATATCATGGATTGAAATACCGTGAGCATGCCCGGAATCACAAGGATGTAGCATGCCGTGGCCATGTCCAGCCTGAGCGAATGCCGGTACATGGCAGTGATCTCCCAAAAAGGAATACCCGCAAAGTGTTTCAGGTGAAACGCCACGAACACCGTTCTTGCAAAGGCGAAAAACAGCATCCAGAAAAAAAACTGAAGCGCAAGCGCTTTGAGCAACCTTACCATTTTATAAGCAAAAAGACAAAATTAGAAAAAGGGACTGTTATTTTGGCTGGGTTTTTGTGTTTTTTGACACAAATATAATCTCATGAACACAAAATTTTCATTTCTTGCGGGCGTCCTCCTTATCCACCTGGCCGTCACCGGGCAAATCCACCCTGAGCAGATGGATGCATTGAAAGTAGCTCAAGGCAGCAACCGTTTTGCCTTCGACCTGGTCAGGCATCTTCCGGTTGAAAGCAATATGGTTTTTTCACCTTTCAGTATATCCACAGCGCTGGCTATGGTACAGGCCGGGGCGTCAGGACAAACGGAGGAAGAAATACAAAAAACCATGCATTTTCCGGATCAGCAGGAGCTCTTAAGCGGTTACATGGAAATTACAGCCTTGTTGCAGGACAAAAACTCGGAAAGTCTGAAACTTTTCATTGCCAATGCACTTTGGGCTCAGCAGGGGTATGCATTTTCAGAAGACTACTTCAGCCTGATGCAAAAGTATTTTTCCGTCGAACCCGGATATGCTGATTTTAAAACAGAACAGGGACGGTCGGAAGCCGTGCAGAAGATCAATACATGGATATCTGAACACACGGAAAACCTGATCCGCAACATGGTGAGCCCCGGTGTGCTGAACCCACTCACCCGCCTGGTACTCGCCAATGCAGTTTATTTTAACGGCCTCTGGAAAAAGGAATTCAATCCGGAAAAAACCGGGGAGGATGTTTTCTACCTTAATGATGGCCAGGTCACACAGGTTAAGTACATGAGCAACAAGTCAAGATACCGGTATTTCCGGAATGAGGAATACAGTTGCATTGATATCCCCTACAGCGAAGGAAACCTCAGCATGCTGGCGCTTTTGCCGGAGAAAAACGACATTGAAAACTTCACGGCAGATTTCGGTTACGACAATTTTGCAGAATTACAAGCCTCCCTGATGTACGAGGAAGTGGAAATATTTCTTCCCGGATTCAAATTCGAATTCTTTTCCTCCCTGGCTGAAATACTTTCGGAAATGGGCATGGAACAGGCTTTTTCAGACCAGGCCGACTTTTCGCGGATCACAGGGATTGCCGATCTTAAGATCGACAAGGTGTTGCATAAAGCCATGATCGAGGTGAATGAACAGGGCACTGAAGCCGCAGCAGCGACAGTGGTGACCATGATGGAAAAAAGCGCAGGACCGGGAAGCAGCATTTACCTCTTTAAAGCCGACCATCCTTTTGTTTTCATCATTTATGACAATGAAACCAGCGCCATCCTTTTCATGGGAAGGATAATGGATCCTGCCCTGAATTGATCAGAGCCATCATCTGCAGCGGATCGGTTTTTCAGAGGATGTACCGGATGGAAAAACCATTGTATTTCCCTTTGATTGATACTGGATTGGCCGGGATAAACGATGGGCCTGCTTTAATAAACATTCAGGATTTTGATTTTCTCACCTCTGAAAACAAATGTATCTCCGGATTTCATGCCCCGCATGGCCTGGAAAAACGGCACTTTGGGTGAAATGGCAAAATAGGTTTCATTCTCCACCATAAATTTTCCCAATCCTATTGAAATAAATACTTTTTGCATGCTTGTTTCTGCCACGGCGCCAAACTCCACCTTTTCGTAACCCACAGTGAGGTCGATTTTGTGCAGTGTTTCAAGCTGAAGCATTTCAGATTGCAACTGTTGCGCATACATATCCCTTTTGCCTAACATCATCATCCTTGAGGCATCATAAATGTCTTTTGACGGCTCATCTTCGTTGGCGCTTTCCTGAGCATCGCTCATGGCGGTTTCTATATTGCGGATTTTCTCCACCTGCTGTTCAAAACAGGCGTCAAAAATTTTCTTTTTAAGTAATCGTTTATCCATTCTGAACATTTCTTCTGCATTTTATCAAATGTAGGCAAAATCAACGTACAATGCAATACTTTATTACAAGTTTTTTTAAGATTTTTGCAACAAACGTCAAACACTCAACAAAATGAACCATCAGAACGAAGCGGTAGTTTTTTCAAAACCGGTGCTGGAAACGTTTACGGTTGCCAACGAGTATTGTATTTTTATGTCGGAAGCCGAAAGCCGTTCCAGGGAATATCTCTCAGGGTACCTGCAAAAAATTTCCCCTCTGTTGTATCTGAAAGGGTCGCTGCTGCCACAGATCCATCCATCATACCCTGAGGCATCCGTACGTTTTGTCACGGAGGAGGAATGGCAAAATATTTTTAATACTTTACGGCAAAAATTCAATCCTGACGATGAATTCTGGTTTATCGACCAGGAAACGCACGATTATGAAAATCCGGTCAAAGGAAGTCTTGCCGAACACTACACCGATATTTACCATGAAATGAAAGACTTTGTTCTGCTTTACAGCCGCGACAGTCTGACCGACAAAGAAAATGCTGTTTCAAATCTCCGGCGGGCTTTCCCGTCAGGATGGGGGTTGTGCCTTGCAACAGCCCATGCTGTCCTGCACGGTTTATTATATTTTCCGAAAACGAAAATATAAATATATTTGTGCAATTTTTAAATAGTCTAAATTACTTTTAATGACACTCGCCGATCTTAAAGAAGGCAGCACAGCTACTATAACCAAAGTCCGCGGTCATGGCGCATTCAGGAAAAGGATTGCAGAAATGGGGTTTGTGAAGGGGAAAACAGTAAAGGTAATCAAAAATGCGCCCCTGAGAGACCCTGTCCAGTACAGTATTTTAGGTTATGAGCTGAGCCTGAGGAGAAGCGAGGCAAGATTAATCGAGGTAGCTCCGGAAGGCGATTCAGGGGATGAAACTGCGGATTCCCGGGATTTCAACGGGATTTTCGGATCGGATAACCATCTGAAAGAGAAAACTAACCGGAGCAGGGTAATTGATGTGGCGCTGGTGGGCAATCCGAACTCAGGGAAAACCACCCTCTTTAACATCACCACAAAATCGCATGGTCATGTCGGCAATTATACCGGGGTTACCGTTGATTCGAAACAAGCCAAATTGAAACTGAACGGCTATACCATCAACATCATCGATTTGCCCGGCACCTATTCTCTCTCAGCCTATTCGCCGGAGGAGCTGTATGTCAGGAAATACATTTTCGGACATCATCCCGACATGGTGATCAACGTCATAGATGCCTCCAACCTGGAAAGAAACCTCTTTCTCACCACCCAGCTTATCGACATGGACATTCAGGTGATTGTTGCCCTGAACATGTATGATGAGTTAGAACAAAAAGGGGACAAATTTGACTACATGACGCTGGGAAGCATGGTGGGTATTCCGTTTGTCCCTACCATAGCCTCCAAAGGCAAAGGCATACAGGAGCTCTTCTCAAAAGTGATTGAAGTTTTCGAAGAAAAGGAACAAAACCTCCGGCGCATCCATATCAATTATGGAAAAAATGTTGAAACGTCCATTGCGTATCTCCAGGGGCTGATCAGCGAAAACAAAGGATTAAGCGACCGGGTGTCGGCCCGCTTTTATGCCATCAAGCTGCTTGAAAAGGATACCGGCGTGCATTTTACCTTGTCGAGAATGGAAAATTACCGGGAGATCAGGGAGGCGGCGGAAAGAGAAACGGAAAAGCTGCAAAATCTTTTCAAAGACGACAGCGAAATGCTGATCACCGATGCAAGATATGGATTTATTGCCGGGGCATTAAAAGAAACATACACTGCGAATAAATTCAAGAGAAAACTGAAAACCGATACAGAGATCATCGACACTTTTCTGACCCATAAGATTTTCGGATTCCCCATTTTTCTTTTCTTTCTTTGGTTTACCTTTCAGGCCACTTTCAGGGTGGGGCAATATCCTATGGACTGGATTGAATCGGGGATACATCATCTTGGAAAATGGGTGGGATATTTGCTTCCCGACAGCATTTTCAGGGACCTGATCGTCAACGGTGTGATCGACGGCGTGGGAGGCGTGGTGGTATTCATTCCCAACATACTGATCCTGTTTCTTTTCATATCATTTATGGAGGATACGGGTTATATGTCGAGGGCAGCCTTTATCATGGATAAAATCATGCACAAAATAGGACTCCATGGCAAGTCATTCATCCCGCTTATCATGGGATTCGGTTGCAATGTCCCGGCCATCATGGCCACCCGCACAATAGAGAACAGGAACGACAGGCTGCTGACCATCCTGATCAACCCCTTCATGTCGTGCAGCGCCAGGCTTCCTGTTTACATCCTCATTGCAGGTTCGTTTTTCAGGGGATCGGAGGTAACCGTGATCTTCCTGGTTTACCTGATCGGCATTGCTTTTGCCGTGCTGATGGCATTGTTATTCAAAAAAACCATTTTCAGGTCGGAGGAAGCCCCTTTTGTGATGGAACTGCCTCCCTATCGCCTTCCTACGGCCAGGGTCACCATTGGCCACATGTGGTTTAAAACCTCGCAGTATGTGAGAAAGATCGGAGGGGTCATTTTACTGGCATCCATAATTATCTGGGCCCTCGGTTATTTTCCCATGAGCGCTGAACCGCCGGAGGATACTGCCGGGGTATCAACTTTGACTCCTGATGTAAACGACATTCCGGGTGAGCCTCTTTTCGGTGAAGGCGCCACAAAAACTCCGGCCAACGCTGATGATGCCCATTTTGAAAACTCCTATATTGCGAGAACAGGCAGATTCTTTGAACCGGTGATGCAGCCCCTCGGATTCGACTGGAAAATGACCGTGAGCCTGCTTTCGGGGATAGCGGCAAAAGAGGTGGTAGTCAGCACGCTGGGGGTTTTGTACCAGACAGATCCGGAAAAAGGCTCCGAAACACTTAAGACAAGGCTGCAGGAAGCCAGGCACACTTCCGGGCCCAGGAAAGGAGAGTCTGTCTTTACACCTGTGGTTGCCTTTGCCTATCTCATGTTTATTTTGCTCTACTTTCCATGCATCGGGGTGGTTTCAACCGTTAAAAAAGAAGCCGGGGGATGGAAATGGGCTTTGTTCCTCGTGACATACACCACGGGGCTTGCCTGGCTGATGGCTTTTGTCGTGAACCAGGCCGGGAGGTTGATGTTGTGAAAAGGCCCTTGAATGACAACTCAATGGTTTATTGGTGTCAACCGGACATAATTATTCCACCCAGATATCTGGTATTGGTTTTTGTGCGTTGATTTTGTTGCGAATCCCCCTCAGGATGATCAAGGTTTCGGGCCATCGTTATTGAAGATAATTGATCAGCTTTTGGGTCAAAGAAAACACATTGAGGCTTTTGCTGCGACAGCCCGGTTTTCCAACCGGCACATGGTGGGCTGTGCTGCCAGGGATTGTTCCCTGCCGGAATATATTTTCAGGACACAATCATGACGCAGAGTATTGCAATCATTCCCGTCTTCATAGCCTGCTGCAATTTGCATAACGCGTTGCTTTAACATTGAACCCATAGAATGCTCTACATAACTTTGGTGCCTGGGGTCATGAATACACCCGGCCAACTTCTCAATCAGTCCGATTTGTTTTTCAACTTCATTGAGCAATAATAATCCTCCATCGCCGGATACTTGTTCAATGCTGAAACCGGCTTCAACCTGCTTTTTATTAAAATCAGACAGTATGAACAAAAAATTGTCAAATCCTGAAGGATTTTCCTTGTGGCTTCCAGAATTATTTGTACTTTTATGCATGGGGTAAATTTAATGTTAAAATGTATCTCAAAGATATTGAATGTCAATGATATAACAAAATATTTACCCCACTTTTTTACTTTTTTATGAATTATTCAGGTTTAGCTTACTTTTTACTGTTTTTATTAAAAAAATCCAAGCTGGCAGGTAAATGATCTTTATTATTGAATAAAATGGCAGTTTATTTTGAGTCTGCGTTTAGATCGACCAAAAATTAAACTGGATAACAAATTCACTGATAGCTAAATCCATCCATAACCCCATTTAAACTCATTCTAAATTATTTTTCTTCAATCAGATGAGTCGATTTATTCAGTAGATTTGGAAGGTGAAAAACTTAAATATGAAAAGGTTGGCAAATTCAACAACACTGAGATCAAGGCTATATTCCCACAGGTTGAAGGCATATACTCTGCAGGAGGTGCTGGTGGTACTGGTCATCATAGGGATACTTGTGCTGATAGCCCTTCCCAACCTGCTTCCGCTCATCTCCAGAGCCAAAGCCACCGAGGCCCAGCTACAGCTGGAGCACGTGTATACCCTTGAGAAAAGTTATTTCTATATGTACTCGAAGTATTCCACCGACTTGCAGGCGATCGGCTTTGAACATGAAAAGCTCTCCAGCGAAGGGGGAAGGGCAAACTACAGGATCGAAGTGATGAATGCCAGCAACAACAGTTTTCTTGCCAGGGCGACAGCCATAGTAGACTTCGATGGGGACGGCACTTTTGATGTTTGGGAGATAGACCAGGATAAAAATCTGAAACAAATAGTCAAAGACTGATGAAATGGGTGATGGAAGGCATCGTGCTGATACTGTGCCTGTGGGTGTTCTATGAAGATGTCAGACACCATGCGGTTTCATGGTATATTTTCCCGTTGCTGTTTGTCACATTGCTTTTCAAAGGTTTGTATTTTTCCGAAACACAGCTTCTTTTCATCACCCTGTTCATTAACCTGGCTGTGGTAGCATTCATTTTGCTAGGCACCATTTTGTATTTTTCTGTAAAGAACAGGAAAATAGCAGGAGTCATCAACAACCAGCTTGGGATGGGCGATGTGCTGATGATGGCGGTTCTCACAGCGGCATTTGCCTCTGTCAACCTGGTCGTTTTTTTGCTGGCAGGCTTTCTTTTTTCAATTGTTATTGCCATTATATTAGCCATCATTACTTCAAAACCGGTCAGGTATGTTCCTCTTGCAGGCTTTACAGGCCTGTTGTTTTTTTTCACCAGCATTGGTTCTGCTGTTTCCGGTCTTGACCTGTATGACGGTACATGGCTTTATTCAATAGGAGGTATAGATATATGGAGGTGAACAAAGAACTGGTTATAGATACGGGGCTGATGCAGATCATCACGCCGGAACAAGCCTGGCATTACCATATCCTGCCACTGTCGGCAAGTGAGAAAAGGTTTGTTTTCTATTACAGGGATTCTGACCTGCCCGGTCCCCTGAAGGAAGAACTTGAGATCCTGTTCGGCAGGGAGATAGTCCTTGAAAAGCTTCCCGGGGAAGAGCTGGAAAAGGCCATTGGGCGCCATTACCGCAGGGGCGAGGCCGGTTCAAACAGAAGGACACGCAGTGCAGGGGATGCCGGGAGTGAAGATTTCATCATCGATCTTATCAACGAGGCCCATGCTACGGGAGCCAGCGACATACACCTGGAGCCATTCGAGCACCAATGCCTGGTCAGGCTGAGAATTGACGGCAAGCTCATCGAGAGGTACAAGGTCCACCGCAGCCAATACCCTTCCCTGGTGAACAAGATCAAGATCAAGGCCAATCTCGATATCGCAGAGAAGAGGTTGCCACAGGACGGGCGTATCTTTCACAATGCCGGGGGACAGCAATTCGACATCCGGGTTTCTGTCCTGCCAACCCTTCACGGTGAGAAGGTGGTGTTGCGCTTGCTGGGAAGGCAGACGGCAAACCTGCACATACAACAACTGGGCTTTGACACGGACCAGATGAAGACCTACCTGGAAGGCATACGCAAGACAAGGGGGATAGTGCTTATCAGTGGCCCCACCGGTTCCGGTAAGACCACCACGCTGTATGCTACCCTCAAGGTGCTGAACAAACCCGATACCAACATCCTCACTATAGAAGACCCTATCGAGTATACCCTGGAAGGCATCAACCAGGTGCAGCTCAAGGAAGGGATAGGCCTTACCTTTGCCGCTGCCTTAAGGACATTTCTCAGGCAGGACCCGGATATCATCATGCTGGGTGAGATCAGGGACGGTGAGACGGCACAGATGGCCGTCAGGGCCGCCCTGACAGGGCACCTGGTTTTATCCACCATACATACCAACTCGGCCTGGGGCACGGTGTCACGCCTGGTGGATATGGGTGTGCCACCCTTCCTGGTGGCCGGTACATTGAATCTTACCCTGGCACAAAGGCTCGTGCGCTTGCTTTGCCCCGTTTGCAAAGTGAAAACACCCTTTGCCAAAGAAATGCTTCCACACACCTATACCCCGGCTGGTACTCCCGGCCATGTTTATCTTCCCGGGGGGTGCGAGGAATGTTACTACACCGGGTACAAGGGAAGGAAGGCAGTGTACGAGGTAATTGCCATCGACCCATACCTGGAAAAGAAGATAAAGTCGGGCGACACGGCCCTTGACGGTTACATGCAGGAAAGAAATATCAGCGCCATGTCACAACGGGCATGGGAGCTGGTATGTTCAGGAGATACTTCCCCCGAAGAGGTATATGGTATCTTGTTAAATACTTCAAGTACATGAAAAAGAGATCATCAGTTTGGAATGAAGGTGTTTTTGCGCATTGGATATTTGCTGCCCTGATAGTATTGTTTGCATCCTACGGCCTCAGGAGCCAGGACAGGATAAAAGACCTGGAGAACAGGTTGCAGGTGATGGCAGTGGATGCGCCAGGCCTTGAAGGCACGGTGGAGTTGACTGCCAGCAAGCTCTCTTTGCAGGAGTTCATCCGCAATATAGCCAACCTGAATAACCTGAACATTCACATCGATCCGGGGGTCCAGGGGACCATAACCAATAATTTCAGCGACGTGACCGCTATGGAGGCATTGCTGTTCCTGTGCCGGGAATATAACCTTGACCTTGAGGCCACGGGCAGTATACTGTCCATCTTTCCTTACAAACCACCGGCAGGGGAAAGCAAAAGGAAGACGCCGGATATCAGGGTCGATCAATCCGATAAAAGCATTGAGGTGGATCTGCAGGGTGACACCCTGTATTATGTTGCCAAAGAGCTAACCAGACTCACCGGTACCAATATCGTTGTGGGGCCCGAAGTAAGAAACAAACCCGTGACCGCTTTCCTTAGCGGGGCCACACTTAAAGAATTACTGGAAGAACTGGGCTATGCCAATGACCTGGACATCACAGACAAGGGCGATTTTTTTCTTGTACAGGCGCTGGAAAACCAGTCACAGCAACCCTCTCAGGCTCAGAGGAGGACCGGCGCAAGGCAGGCAGCAGCAGGTAACTTCTATTTCCAGGCGAACCAGCAGGGGTTGATTGACCTGGAAGCTACAGGCGCACCTGTAAGGGATATCATTACCCAGGTCTCCCATGACCTTGGCATAGATTATTTTATTTTGAGCGATATTACGGAAACTACCACTGTAAACATAAGCGGGGCTACCTACACCGAATTGCTGAGCAATATCCTGAAAGGGACAGGACAGAGCTTTACCCTTGAAAACGGCATCTATCTGATCGGGGGCAGGCAGGTCGAGAACATCAGGCAGACCAGGATGCTGCACCTGGAAAACCGGTCCGTTGACAAGATCACCGAGTGCATACCCTCCAACATGCTCAACGAGGTGAACATCCACGAGATGCTGGAACTCAACAGCCTGATCATAAGCGGTTCGGCCCCCGTTATTGCGGAGATAGAGAATTTTGTGAAAGGCATCGACAGGGTCATTCCTGTGATTGCCATAGAGGTAATAATCGTGAATTACAAAAAAGGGTTCACTACCACCACGGGAGTGGAGGCAGGGCTGACGAACGAGCCGGTGGAGACCAGCGGAACACTCCTTCCCATCGACATCACTTTAAGTTCAACCTCGATCAACAATATACTGTCCAGCTTCAATGGCCTGGGGTCGATAAACCTGGGCAGGGTATCCCCCAATTTCTATGTCAGCCTGAAGGCGCTGGAGACCCAGGGCGTCGTTAAGGTGCGCAGCACCCCGAAGCTGTCGACACTAAACGGCCATGAGGCCAACATGACCATAGGCAACACGGAGTACTACCTTGAGGAGCGTTCCCAGATTTTTGCCAACCAGACCACGACCCAGGAAAAGATCAGGCAGTTCAAGCCTGTTAATGCCGATTTCAAACTCACGATCCTGCCTGTTGTATCGGGAGATGACCAGATAACCCTGGATATTACCGTTGAACAATCCGATTTTACCGGGACCAAGCTGGCGCCCGATGCACCTCCCGACCAGGTGAACCGCAGCTTCAGCTCCAAGATACGCATACGTAACCAGGAGATGATACTCCTGGGAGGCCTTGAGGATAAGACCCTGGAAGATTCAGGCAGCGGTGTGCCTTTTCTAAGCAGGGTGCCGGTGCTGAAGTGGTTCTTTTCAAACCGCAAGAGAGCACAGAGCGAAAACAAACTGAATATATTCATCAAGCCGACAGTGATCTATTGATGATGGCAATGGAGCGCATATTGAAAAGGAAGAAGACAAGCCGTGCAGCAGGCCTGGAGGTGAGCATGGGCCAGGATGGCCCTTTCTCCTTCGAGTGGATGGTCATCGAAAGCGACGGCAATGATGTCAGCATTAAGAATTCCGGTGGCGGGCCGGGCGCTCCGGATAAGGATGCTGTCAACCTCAGGCAGGGCTTACCGGTTCAACTTGTAATAACCGGAAAAGGGGTGATCGTCAAAAGGATAGAAGTCGGGCAGGAGAATCCAACCGTTGAGACAGTATTATCCGACGTGCTTCCCAATGCAAGGGGGCAGGATTTTTTCTGCACCTGGATAGAGGCAGGCCAGGGGCTTCTTATTGCAGCCATATGCCGTAAGCAGCCTGTGGATGACCTTGTCAGGCATCTTGAGGAAAAGGGCCTGCTGTTGACAGGATTTTACCTTGGCCCCATGGTGACCGGGAACCTGACACGCCTGGCCGGGATAGAGAACGGCAGGATTACGGCATCAGGACACACGTTGGACATCCGGAATTTTGCTATAATTGATTGTGAAGCCACTCCGGGAGCTGAAGCCCAGCCCCTGCTTACAGGCAAAGAGCAAATTCCCGCACGGTCCCTTGCCAGCTTTGCCGCTGCATTGAACCACCTGGTACAAGGTAGAGACCATGAGGGGACAGTACCCAAAGGGATAGGCCACGGACGTGATCAATACAGGTATCGCAATAAATACGTCACATTGGGCAAATCTGTTCTTATCATTTCCTTTGCCGTGCTCCTGATCAATTTCTTTCTGTTCAATACCTTCAACCGAAAGTACAACCAATTATCGGAGGAAATGTCGCAGCACCGGGGGTTGCTTTCGACACATGCACGGTTGGAGGCAGGCCTGAAAAGCAAGAAGCAGCTTCTTGAACGCAGCGGGCTGGCCAATGCAGGCAGGATATCCTATTATGCAGACAGGCTGGCCGGCAGCGTCCCTGGCAATATAACCCTTGTCAGGATGCAGGTGCATCCCCTGAAAAAAGTAAAGGCAGGAGAGAAAGTACAGGAATTTGAAAGCTCGACCATTGTTCTTGAAGGCACGTGCAGGAAAAGCACTGTTTTCAATGCCTGGCTTGAACAGCTGGCCGGGCTGGAATGGGTTGAAAATATCCCCGGCTTCACTTATGAGAATGACAAAACAGGCAATAACAGCCAGGCTGAGTTTACCATTGAAATAACCCTGAGGCAATGATACGGCTTAAAACATACAAACAGAAATACAGGGCCCTGATTGTAATCACCCTGTTACTGGCTTGGGTGATATATTCGTTTGCCCTGCAAAGGACCCTCTCCCTTGCCGCTTCCTGCCGTGACCTGCAAGAAGAGATGGAACATGTGGGTTCGCTCGACGAAAGGGTAAAAGAACTGTCATCCCAGGTCCGGCAACTGGATGCACTTTTGGGCAGCAGCGATACCACGGGAAAAGATTTTTCCAGGCTAATCCTTGAAAAGGCCGGAAGTTTCTGTGAAAACAATGGCATCACACTTACAGGCATGCCCCGGGAGAATGTAACGGAAAAGGAGGGTCACCTGGTAACAAGCAATGTTGTCGTGGTTGAAGGGGATTATTGCAGCCTGCTGGACCTGGTGTACCACATAGAGCAGGTCTGGAAGTTACCAGGCCTGGCGGCAGCGGATTTTTACAGCGTGGCAGACCTGCGGTCAGGAACAAGTACCTTGAAAGTGAAATTATACCTTCAAAACGTCAGGAAAAAAGTATAGATATGAAAAAAACGATCCTTATAGCTATAATTTTATTATTGGGTGTTGCAGGATGCAAAGACATCTTAGAGGACGACCTGACCGGAAGAGCAGTGGAGCTGATGGCCCCGCCGGACAGTTACCAGACCACTTTGAACACCCACACTTTCTGGTGGCAGGCCGTTGAAGGGGCAGAAGGTTATGACCTCCAGATTGTCTCGCCCGGATTTGATTATATTGAAAGGCTGTTCCTGGACACCTCCATTACCGTGCTTAAATACGATTATACCCTTTTGCCTGGCCTGTACCAGTGGAGGGTGAGGGCCTGGAACTATTCCACGTCCACAGCCTGGTCGGTCAGGACCTTGACCATAGACAGCACATCGGACATTTCAGGGGAGATAGTACAGTTGCTCTCTCCTGCCGATCATGACACCACGGCCCAGACGCAGCAGTTGTTCCAATGGCAGGAGCTTTACAATGCCGACGATTACAACTTCCAGCTCTACTATAGCAGCACTAAGATCCTCTCCCAGGTCGCGGAAGCAGGGCAGATGACAGCCACGCTGAGCGCAGGGAACGGGGCATACCGCTGGGAGGTGCGGGGGCAGAACGATTTCAGCAACACTGCCTATTATGGAAGAGATATCTTTCTCGATACCACCCCTCCGGCAGCCCCGGTTCCTGAAATGCCCCTGAACGGTGAGGTGCTGGCCGACAGCCTCATCACATTCCAATGGACCAGGGAGGGTGCCTCCGGTGGCTCCTCGATAAAGGACAGCCTGTATATTTATTCCGACCAGCAGATGCTAAACATCATCCGGAACCTTTTCCTGGCCCAGACCGCATACCAGGATTCCCTGGGCCCCGGCACATTCTACTGGAGGCTGCGGTCAATAGACAAGGCAGGCAACAAAAGCGGGTATTCAACTCTGAGGTCTTTTACAGTGCAATAACCCGTTGAACACATGCTCAGGAACAAAAAAACATTATACATACTCCTGCCTGCAGTCGTTTTGATTTGGGGGGCCGTGGTCCATAAGATCATAAGCGGCATCGACGGTGATAATAATACCGGCAGACGGCAGAACTATGTGCAGAAAGCGCCCGGGCCATCATACCTGCCCGATACCTTCAGCATGTCGGGCAATTGCAGGGACCCTTTCAGGCCCGAAAAGGTTTACCAGGCTCCTTCTGGTAAAAATGCAAATGTAGTAAACCGGGGGAAAACCAAAAATGTACGGTGGCCCCAGGTGACTTACAACGGATGGATGAAAAACATCAAAACGGGAACAGTGCAGGTCAACCTGGTCATTGCAGGGCAGGACAGGATACTGAAGCCCGGAGAAGAGAAGGAGGGCATAGCCCTGGTCAGGGTATGGGAAGATTCGGTGATGCTTAAATACGATAACGATATCAAATCATTTATGAAGGAAAAATAGCATGAAAAGAACTACACTTCTGGTTTCAATAGCAACAGCCATTGTCCTGCAATGCTACGGTCAGGGTTTTGATCCTGGCTATAAACCCCTGAGCAAGCTAACGCAGGATTATGAAGGCTATAGCGTAACTTTCCATTTCAGCCCGGTAAGACCTGAGGGTTTCAAACCTAAGGACAGGTTATTCTACCAGTGGTGGGATGGGGAAACGATAGGGAAAACGCAAGGGGCTTACAAAGGCAGCCTGCTTGTAGGGGAATATTTAGTGTGCAACAAGGCAGGCCTTCTGGTTGAGAAAGGTGAGTTTCATGAGGGGCTGAAACAAGGCAAATGGAAGACATGGTACGAGAACGGCAACCTCCGTCAGGTCAGCAACTGGAAGACAGGACTGCCCGATGGACGTTGGGTAACCTTTGATGAGAAAGGCCTGACACAGAGCGAGAAAAACTTTAGTGCCGGGAAGCTCGACGGGCCATCCATTGAATACGAGAATGGGGTGGCGATTAGCAAAACAAATTACAGGCAAGGCCGGGAGATTGACAATAAAAAGGATGACAGCGAAGGGAAAAAGGATGATAAAGAGCAAAAGAGCAAAGATAAGAAGAAAGATAAGGTAGACGAAGGGAACCAGGACAAAGAGAAAGAAAACGGAAGCAGCGAAAAAGAGGACTGATGAGATCCTGGTCTGGACATAAGTATCTTACTGAATACTCCTTTTCCGCAAAGGTGAAATCATCTTCGCTGGTGTATTCGGTCTTTGTGATGGTTATCGTGGCTCTGGTGTGCAGCAGTTTGATCCTGCTTTCACTCACCTGGCGAAAGACCACCTACACTCACATGCAAAAGGACAAAGTCATATCCAATGTGGAATCCGGAATAGCCCTCCTGCTGGCAGACACGGCATTGTTGCCGGATGGTCAAAGCAGTATGATTTCCCTCTTCGGGGAAACGGATGACAGTGTTCTGGTAGAAAAAGAGAGGTGGGGCGTATTTGAAAAGCTCAGGTGCAGCGCACGGTACAGGGATTTCTTTTACAGCAAAACAGCCCTTGCGGGCAACTACTGCAAAACAGCGGATTCTTATGCCCTGTACCTGCCTGACCACAACAAACCACTCTCCCTGTGCGGGGATACCAGGATAACAGGGAAGTGCTACCTGCCTGAAGCAGGAGTCAAAAGGGCATACATAGAAGGGAGGAACTTTTCAGGGAGCAAGCTCATTGACGGCGAGATGCTGCAAAGCAGGGATTCTTTGCCGGTACTGAAGGAAGTATTCCGGGGACTGAACCCGGAAAATCTCAAAGAGCGTTTCATGAGCAAAGACAGCATCGGGAAGGTGAATTTCTTCACCCTTGCCACGGATAGTATTGTGAGGTCATTCAATGAACCGGCATTGGTGATCTATTCCCGGCAGGATATTACACTGGATTTTCTTTTGCTGAAAGGCCACATTGCCATCATCTGTGAAGGAAATGTAACAGTTACAGGAACATGCAAAATGCAGGACGTGGTCATGTGTTGCAATTCCGTGTGGTTTGCCCCGGGTTTTAACGGCAACCTGCAGGTGTTTGCCTCCGATACCGTTTTTATTGAGGAGGGATGCCATTTTGATTACCCTTCCGTAATTGGCCTGATACGAACGAACCCTGAGGGCGCTACCAATACGCCCATCGTATCACTGGCCGGTAATTGCTCTTTCGAAGGAGTGATCTTTGGTTCCTGCCGGTCGGAAGTGGTTACAACAGAACCGGTACTGAAAGTTGGTAAAGAAGCTGCGATTAAAGGGCAGGTGCACTGGGAGGGCAGCGTGGAGCTTTTAGGTAAAATTTACGGTACTGCCGCCTGCAACCGCTTTATGCTCAGGACACCATCATCGGTATATGAGAACCATCTGATGGATGTAGTGGTCAGCCTGGATGAGCTGTCCGGCTTTTTTACCGGTGTATGCATGACAGAAGAACAAGAACCTTACAGGATAGTGCAATGGCTAAATTGAACAAGAGATTACCGGCCTATACCCTGATAGAAACCCTGGTTTCTTCCGTGATCCTGGTTGTTGTGTTCGGGATAGGGATGATGATCTTCATGCATACCCTGTCGGCTGACATGCCGGTCAGAAGTGCAGAAGTTTTTTTTAAGGCACAGGAAGCCTTACATACTGCAAGGTTGGAAGGGGCAAGCAGGGACATGCAATATCAATACAGGGATTTTACCATTGAGTTGAGTATCATGGAGAATAACGCTTGCCCTGACGTTAAAACGCTATGGGTCAGGGCGCTTGATAATAGGGGAAGAACAATTTATGAGAAAAAGGAGATATATTACCCACATTTCAGGATCGAGAGTTACCTCGATGACGATCATTGAGCTTGTTGTTGCTATGGCGATCAGTTCTTTCGTTGTCATGATGGCAGTTCTCGTGTACCTGGCCGTGGACAACCGTTTTAACGTTTACAGGCAGGTCACTAACGCTACGGAACAGATGTTTGAACTGGCTTTCATCCTTCGGTATGATATTGACAAAGCACAAATAATTGTACTGGGTTCTGACCTGGGCCTGTATGATGACACCGGAAAGAAGCAGAAGGAATACAGCTGGTACAGGGAAGGCCTTGTCCGGATTGAAAATGACAGAAGGGATACTTTTCATCTTTCCAGTCTTTCGGTCACCTGTATGTTGCTTGGACAACAGGTCTCTGAAGGACTGGTGGATGAGATAGCATTGAGTTTTTTTGATAATATTATCAGGGATACGGTTGATTTAAGGATTTCAAAGGCTTATAGTTCGGAAACAATTATTTATTATATACCATATGAGAATGAGCACAAACAATGGAATTAATGTCAAGGGTATAGTATTTATCCTTGCTTTCGCAACCGTATTTGGTTTTCATTCTGTACTTCAAAGCCAGGAATGGAAAGAGTTTCAAAAGGTTGTTGCAGAGGGTGGTTCATCCGGAGATTATTTTGCCACAAGCCTCTCTGTTTATGGAGGCACGGCTGTTATCGGATCACCCTATGATGCAGGCAGTTTTACAAATACCGGCTCTGCCTGTGTTTTTGCATTTGACGGGACGACATGGAACCTGGTGACAAAGCTTACTGCTTCGAATTTGGTTAAGAATGCTTATTTTGGTTGGGATGTTGATATTTCAGGAACAAAAATAATTGTTGGCGCTCGAGGACAGGATGCGATTAGCAACAATGAAGGCAGCGCTTACATTTTCGAATACATTAACAACTGTTGGGTGGAAACTATGCAGTTGAAAGCATCTGACGGCTACCCCGGAGAATTTTTTGGTTGGACAGTGCTGATTAACGGCGATGACCATGTCATTGTGGCGGCGCCCCGTGACAATTACAGTTTTTACTACGCATCAGGCTCATTGTACATTTATGAGAAAGTGAACACCAATTACTGGATCGAGAAGATGAAATATCTTCCCGATGAACCGTTTAATGACAAGCAATTCGGATTTAGTATCGCCTTGTGCGAAAGTTACGTTATTGTCGGTGCGCAGAAAGGGCATCTGGGTGTTTACATCTATCATAACCTCGTGGCGGCCCTGTCATTGCAGCAAAAGATCACCGGTTATGATGTCTCCTCTGCCGATGGATTTGGAAGAAGCGTAGCAATAAATGAGAAATATGCCTTTATCGGTGCACCGTTCCATGGTACCCAGATGCAGGGCTCTGTAATAATTTACAGGGAAACACTCGGAACCTGGACTTATGTCTGCACCATCACAGCTCCTGATCCTTCGGACGAGAAGTACTTCGGGCACAGCCTTTCGGTAAACAACGACCTGCTTGTCGTTGGCGCCTATGGGGATGATGAAAATGGCGATAAAAGCGGTTCGGTGTATCTATACGGATTTAATGGCAATAACTGGGAGTACCTGGAAAAAATTATCCCTTCGGATGTAGCTGAAAAAGATAATTTTGGTTTGGATGTGGCTGCTGCAGATCATTTCGTCCTGGCAGGATCGCCACAGGATGACCAGAATGGCTCAAACAGCGGGTCAGCTTATTTTTTCAAAGACTGTACAACCTTTAATTACGGCGATACAAGTATTTGCCAGGGCGATAGCATCATTCTCGGAGGGGCATACAGAAAAGAAGCCGGAGCCTATACGGATACCCTGGTGAATTCTGTTGGATGCGACAGCCTGATTGTAACTGAACTCACGGTTGATAGCACATACCTGTTTTATGAATCGGTTACAGTCTGCCAGGGGGATAGCTATTTGTGGCAGGATACCATAATAACTAATACCGGTATTTATTCCAAAATATATGAAACAACCAACGGCTGCGACAGTATTTTTGAATTGGCGCTTGAGATAACTGAAGTTGATACGTCCGTTACAATTACAGGGAGCGCTCTCGTGGCCAATGCCGGCAATGCTTCCTTTCAGTGGATCGATTGCTCTGTTCAGCAAGCCATTGAAGGCGAGACAGGTTTTGAATTCATTCCGGCAGAACCCGGTATTTACGCGGTTGAAGTAACACAAAACAACTGTACTGACACCTCCTCATGCCATAGCTATATCCCCGGCTCAATATACGATATGGAAAGCCCGGCCGGCATTGTGATCTGTCCGAACCCTGCTGATGAATTACTAACGATTACATTTGCATATCCCCCGGTGAAAACCAGGATTACAATATACTCAATTGCAGGGGAAATAGAATTTGATATGGAATACCGCTACAGAAAGTCAATCGGCATTCACCTTGATTCCTTCCAGTCAGGCATCTATCTTGTTAAAGTTGAAACCGGTGAAAAATCTTTTGTTAACAAAATTCTGATACGGTAACTATGCCATGTCCAACTTTTCATCTGAATTCTGATTTTTTTTGCATGGGCCAAAAATAGCCCAACATGAATCAACCTGCAAGACGGGGTTGGTAGTGGGGATACAATTGAGACCGCTAAAAAACTGGCCGATGCTTTGGAAGTTACTTTGGATTATCTGGTTGGTGAAGGTGAGTTAAAAATACTCGACAAAAAAACTTTAAAACGACTGGAAGATATTGAACTGTTACCGGACGAAGACAGGAACCATATTTTTTACGTATCCTCACTACCAACCCCGTCATAAATAATTTTCAGATGAGCAGTAATTTTATCGACTGTGGAAAGGTCTGTGGTTTAGATATCT
>JAFGME010000180.1 GCA_016927695.1 Bacteroidales bacterium | reverse complement strand
TTTTATGTTTGTTGAAGCCCTACGGGCTATTTTGGTTTTCCATTGTCATCTGCGCGTCAGCAGGCAGGAGATTGTCCATTTGCCATTTTGCATTTTCCATTTTCCAAATACAAAACACTGCAAAGGCCTGGCTTATAAAATTATATTCGTTGGTGCGATACTTTAGTTGATGAGAATTAACCCCATCAATATTTTCTATTTGCTAAATGGGAAGCTGAACATGGCCCTGGTACCCGCCGCACCGCCCCATTCATCTGTCAGGTCGGTGATAACCAGGGTGAACCTGTGGTGATATTTGCGGCTCAGGGCATCCAGCCGTTCGCTGGTGATGGATGTGGCCAATGATTTATGGCCTTTGCTTTTTGCCTGTTCCATTTCCTGTGCCCTGGTGCGGCCCACACCATCGTCTTCCACAACGCATTCCATGTATTTGTCTTTCATACGGAATTCAACCCTGATATTCCCTTTGGCCGGTTTGTGCTTAACTCCATGTTCCACGGCATTTTCAATGAAAGGCTGGGCCAGCATGGGGGGAATCCTGATCTCTGTTGGATCCACATTTTCGGCAACACCCACTGAAAAATCAAATTTGCCGGTATAACGAAGCTGCTGAAGACTGAGGTAGTTTTCCATGGTTTCGATCTCTTCCTGAAGTGATACCTCATCCTCACGGGAGTTGTTGAGGACATTCCTGAGGAGTTTTGAGAACCGGGCAAGGTATCTCCCGGCTTCATCGCCCTTATTGCTGAAAATGAAACTCTGGATGTTGGTCAGGGAATTGAAGATGAAGTGGGGGTTCATCTGTGAACGCAGCAGTTTTTGCTGCAAGAGAATGGCTTTTTGTCCCATTTTAAGCCTTTCCTGCCGGATGAAAAGGATGGCCGTAATAAACAATAAAAGCAACAACCCTCCCAGGCTGATCACAACATTGCGCGACCGCCCGATCTGCATCTGTTTGATTTCATTTTCTTTTTGAAGCAGGTATATATGTTGTTCCTTCAGGGCTGTTTTATGTTCAACCTCAAGGCTGTGGATAAGCCTCTTCGCATCAAGTGAATAAACTGAATCCCTTGCCGAAATATAGGCTTTGTAATGTTCAAATGCAGATTCTGTATTGTGAAGGGCAGAAAACACCTCTGAAAGTCCCCTGTGGCTTTCCATAATCAAACTGAGTATTCCCGTATTTCCGGCAATAAGCAGACACTCTTCAAAATTGAACCGGGCTTTTTGAAAATCTCTTTTCTTCAGCGAGATATTACCCAGCATAATATATGCCTCGGCCTGTTCCCTCTGAAGATTCAGGTCCCGATAGATCACCATTGCATCATCAAGGAATTGAACAGCGCTGTCGTACCGGCCAAGTAAAAGAAAAAAGGCGCCCAGTTTCCGGTAGGTGTTACCTGTTTCCGACAGGATATCTGTTTCCCTGAAGATTTCGAGGGCTGAACTGTAATAAATCCGGGCTGAATCGAGCCGGTTAAAGGATTTAAACACATCACCCATGCCCGACATCGCTTCGGCTTCCCCTTTCCTCAGTCCTGTTTCCCGGCTTAACGACAGCGCTTTTCTGTATTGTTCCACAGCCATATCGCTCTTATTCCACTCAAGGTAAAGATTTCCTATCCTCAACAAGGTCTCCACCATACTCTCCGACACGGTACGAAAACGTTGATTTCCCCTTGGAGGAGTATGCTTACCCTTTAATTCATTCCAGTAGTTTTGTTTCAGGTTGAAAGCGCTGTCAAAATAATGATAAGCGCTCAGGTAATCACCCTGTAGCTGGTTTTGAAACCCCAGACCATCGTAGCAATCGGCTATTCCGAGCAAATCATTTTTAACCTTTCGCAGGTTAAGTGAAAGCCTGAAATTCGCCTCAGAACTGTCATACCTGCCGGTAAAGGCCAGTGCGGTTGCTTTTCCTTCGAGCTGATTGGCAAGATTGATCTGCCAGTCGCCACCAATATTTTGTTTCACAACCAAACCGGATTGACCCGTTAAACTTTCTATTCCTTTTGAAAACAGGGCTGCCGATGAGTCATGAAACATCAGCGCTTCAGTGAATTTTCCCCACTTGCTGTATGCCCTTGCAAGATGTCCGAAAAATTTTGCCCTGAAGTAAACCCTTTCCTCATCGGTAAGATCAAACTTTGAGAGGCTGTCGAGTATAATCCGGTTATTTTCGGCGGCTTTGGCATAAAATCCGTGAAAAGTATAATACCTGCCCAGATTTTCGAGATAGCTTAGCATCCTGTTGACCGGCACAACATCATTTCTTTTGAAACAGGACAGGATCAGGTGGTTGTTTTTTTGCAGTACATCGAGCGCTTCCCGGTGTTGATTCCGGGTCTGGTATATTTCTGCAAGCCATACGTATGCCATCGACCTTACCGCCCATTGTTCATCTCCGGGAAGATGCAGGATGATCTTCCGGAAATATCTTTCAGCCTCATCGAGGTAACCCTCATCCATATAAACAGTGCCGGTAATTAACCATAAATAATAGCGGTAGTAACAGCTACCTGAATCTCTGGTAAAATATTCGCTTCTTTGAACATATTGTTCACATTCCTTCAGATCTTTCAGTTTTAAGTTTATTCCGGCAATATTATAACATGCAAGGATATAATTCAGTGTGTCGTGAAGATTTCCGGCCAGCGCCAGCGACTGGCGAAGATAAGGTAATCCCTGCGCCGTATCTTTTTTGGCAAGGGTCACTCCGAGGTTTATCATAATCTCAATCTTTTCCTTTCCTTCGGCTTTCTCCAGTAAATTCAGCAGACTGTCGGCAACCTGCGTGTTTCCCTGCCCTGAAAGGATAACAGGGAACAAAAAGAAAAGGAGTCTGAGAGGGTAGCGCATCATTACTCTTACAAAAACAATTTTGCAGGAAATAAATGTACAAAGAAAAGAAAAATACCTACACTGCAGTGGAAAGTGTAAACCATGAAATCCGGTCACCTTCATGAAATCCGCAGGAATATCAGAACGCTCACACAAGCAGTGATTCCGAGTCGCAACTGAAAGGTGGAATAAGTTCCTGAGTTAAATTTCTGTTGATTGAAAAAGTTCAGGATCAGTAACGGCAGCGCAAGTGACCATCCGCAGTAAAAGAGGATTTTCCCGTTTCCGTATCCTGCCAGAGACCAGATGATGGCCAGAAGCAAAACTATTTCGGAAATATAGTTTAAGGCCGGTATGATTTTTTTCGTCCGCCGGAATGTGGTTCCGGTCATCATCAGTTGATAAAGATAAATCAGGAGCAGACAGGTAAAACCCGCGATCATCAGGATTTTTGATACGCATGCGCTCACCGTGAGCAGGATCATCCCCGACCCGGCGAGGATGCCGCACAGGAGCTCAATGTTCTCCTCCCGGGAGTGGATGGTGTGGCTGATCCTGCTCATGAAGTCTGAATAGTTTAATGAATCTTTGAGATTTCTTCAGCGTTCATTTTTTTTGTGGGGCATGCAAAACCTGCCCCGGAAATTGTCAAATTATTAAATAAATCACCATTCGACTTCGCTCAGGGTTAAAATTGTCAGTCTCTGAGGCAACGGCCGCTAAAGCCGTACGTCTTATAGTAGTTGCTCACGCTGCAGTTGCTACTGTTGAAGGCCAGGCGCCACCCGTTGGTACTGCTGTCCTGCGTACTGCTCCAGTCGTGGCCGTACGTGCCTCTGCCGTTCAATGAGCCATCGCTGTAGTAGAGGTACCCGGCAGCATGCAGCTTCAGCACGCTTGCGTAGGCGTGGTTGTAGTTGCTCCAACCCCCGTTCTGGACGGCATTGGACCACTCGGTAACGGTGGGTAAACGCCAGCCGGCGCCAAGAAGTATGGCGCAGGGGTCGTTGGCGGTCTGCCAGTCGCTGTATTCATTGATGGAGCTTATCCAGGTTGTGTTTGGAGTGCGGGTAGTCCCGTCGTGCTTATACCCCTGCTTTTTGTTAAACTGCCAGTACCAGCCGGCAGAGGCCTCGGTGGCATCGGTGGCGGATGTGGCCTGCTGGTCGGCGCCAAGGTTTTTGGTGATCCAGCATTTGTCACTGCCGGTCAGGTTGGTCATCACTGTTCCGTAAGATACGGTCTTGTTAACCGGAGCTACAGCACCGGCAGTGTGGGTAACCGTAAGGGTTGGAGGGCAATTGGCCACTAAGGTACCCGTTCCATACAATACTTCCTTCCATACTCCGGCTGAAGCAACATAAATATAAAGTTTATTATCCGAAGTATTAAAAACCATTAACCCGTTTGCGGGATTCTGGATGGATGTTATGGCATTTGCATTCATCCTCGGCGGCAGGAATCCCTTGCTTGTGGAGCTGGCATCGAGTATGGCGGAGGCATGAGGATTCATGGTTCCAACACCCATGTTGCCCTCTTTCGAAATGGTCATCTTAACGCTGTTGTTGTATCGGATATTCAGGTCATTACTCTCACTCTCGTCATGATGAAACGCCCAGTTATTATCATCAGCATACAATTGCAAAACGGCATCATTGCCGGGATTCATTGTTTTAACTTTCAAATAACACCACGAGGAATCTTCAAACATA
>JAFGME010000179.1 GCA_016927695.1 Bacteroidales bacterium | reverse complement strand
TGTTTTGGGTTGCCCAAAATTCTTCTGCGCTGCAAAATTTTCGATATTTTTTTACAAATGGGGGACTTTATAGACAGACACTAAATAGTTTCAGTTTCCTCCATAGTACCGGTCTCTGGTGGTCTTCCTCTGAAAATGGATCAATTGCAAACTATCGATATTTGGATTATCTTCATCCGCAGATTGGCCGTTTTAGCGATCAAAAGAACTACGGGTACTCTGTACGATGCGTTCAGGGTTCATATTCACCAAACCAGCCACCCAATCCACCCTCCGATCCCACACCACCCGACAACGCAACCAATCTACCGCTCAGCACCCAACTTTCATGGACATGCACCGATCCGGAGAATGATCCACTGACCTATGATGTCTGTTTCGGCACCACCAATCCACCTCCCTCTATAGCTACCGGACAATCGGCTACCACCTGTGATCCGGGAATACTGGATAATGGCGCCACCTATTACTGGAAGATCGTGGCCCATGATGACCATAGCCATACCACTGAAGGTGCCGTATGGAGCTTTTCTACACTTTCTGAATGGGCCTGCGGATTAGATCTTTTAGACAACAGGGACGGTCAATTATACTCCACCGTACAAATAGGCAGCCAGTGCTGGATGGCTGAGAACCTGAACATCGGCACGATGATAAACGGTACCAGCTACCAGACCAATAACGGAATCATTGAAAAATACTGCTACATTAACAGTCCAGCATACTGTGATGAATATGGAGGACTTTACTGGTGGAACGAGATGATGGAATACAGTGCTATTCCCGGCATACAGGGCATATGCCCGGATAGCTGGCATTTGCCTACAGATACAGAGTGGTGTACTCTGGAGCAGGAATTAGACTCTACAATTACCTGCAGCAGCACAAGTTGGCGTGGAGTTGATGGTGGTGGAAAGCTGAAGGAAGCCGGCACAACTCACTGGCAGTCACCCAATACCGGCGCCACCAACTCCAGCGGGTTCACGGCTCTTCCGGGCGGCCTCCACATGACCGTCGGGAGTAATTTCTTCGATCTTACCAAAAAGGGTTACTGGTGGTCGTCCTCGGAGAGTGGATCCGCAGAGGCATGGAGCCGCCGCCTGGGCTATAGTAACGCTCAGGTGTACCGTAACATCGACAGTAAGTACATCTGTGGCTTTTCGGTTCGATGTGTCCAGGATTCATTTCAGCAAAACCAGCCACCCAATATCCCTGAAAACTCCATACCTTCAAAGTGAGTCATCAACGTGTTTATTTATCCCACAACTGCAGGGGTCAAAATAGAGAGTAGCTCTTTTACAATATTTATATTGGTAAAAATCCAGATCCTACATCGTTGGACATCAATCATCCTGACACTTTTTTCATACCCGGCAATATGCTTATTTACAAGCAGGCAGACAGAGAACTTCCCAGACTATAAAATCAATCCTACAATGGCTCAACAGGCGAAAGAAATGAAAACTCCTCGGAATATTTCAGCATTTGCTTAGTGTAGTCGTCCGGATAGGTGATCTTTATGTCTTTAATCTCTCCGTTTTCTTCGGCCACATCAAACACAGGGTTAATAAAACCACCGTAAGGCGCTATGTTCAGCTTACCGAACCTTTCCTTGACCTCTTTGTGTAAAACCGGATCCACCTTCACCGCATAGGTTTCCACCAGCATCTTGCCGGCTTCATAGTCGCCTTCGGATTTAACGCGCTGCACCTCTGCAAGAAGTTCTCCGAACAGGTTCCTCAGTTTGTCATAATCCGTGATGTGGAAATAGGTTTTCCCATCCTTTGTAACCTTTTCGATCACATTTTCGGCGCTGCCCTTTTCAAAGCACCATTTGGCGATCAGTTGCCTGTTCCTCATATGGGCCTGTTCGATGTCCTTGCCCGATTCAATACGGGTGAGCTGCGTCATGAGGCCGTTGCGGATGTAAGAGTTGTACTCTGCCTTGGCCACATCGAGGGTCGGCATGATGCCGAGTTCAACCATTTTCGGATCCATGATATAATAAAGCGCGAAAAGGTCGGCGCGTGATTCCTCAAGCGCAGAGGAATAGTTTTTCAGAGCGTCCGGGCTAGTTCCCGGCAGGAGTTGACCCGAACCGTGACCGAGGCATTCGTGCAGGTCGGTGTGCAGGTTACTTGCCAGGGAGCCGTATTTTTTTGCCAGTTCGATCTCCTCCTGAGAATAGCAGAATTCCTCCATGAAGCCATTGCCCAGCGCAGCCTGGTCGTATGCGTATGTAATGTTTTCCATTGTCACCGATTTGGAGCCATGCTCCTTCCTGATCCAGTCGGCATTGGGGAGGTTGATCCCGATGGGGGTCGAAGGATAGCAGTCGCCGCCCAGTTGTGCTACTGTGATGACCTTTGCCGACACGCCTTTCACTTCCTTCTTTTTGAAACGGTCGTCAACAGGGGAATGATCCTCGAACCATTGTGCATTATTGCTGATGATCTCTGTTCTTTTAGTAGCTTCCATATCTTTGAAATTCACCACACTCTCCCAGGAAGCTTTGAGGCCAAGGGGATCTCCATACACTTCGATGAAGCCGTTCACAAAATCAATGTGAGAGCTCAGATCGTTCACCCACAGTACATTGTATTCGTCGAACACTTTCAGGTCTCCTGTCTTATAGAACTCAACCAGCTTATCGATGACAGCTTTCTGGTGTTCGTTTTCAGCTACACCGGAAGCTTTCTCCAGCCAGAAAACGATCTTTTCGATGGCAGGGCCGTATAGCCCGCCTGTTTTGTAAACCTCTTCCTTAATCTTTCCATTTTCCTTCACCAGCTTCGAGTTCAGACCGTAGGAGATGGGTTCCGGATCATTGGGGTCCTTTATTTTGTCGTAGAATTTCACCGCTTCTTCTTCGGTGACCCCTTCATAAAAATTGCAGGCCGAATTGAGGATAAGGTCCTTTTCCGGATCCTGGCTCAGCCTTTTGGGGGCAACCATGGGATCAAAGATCACCGGAACGATCATTCCCATGAACTCATCCATACTCTCTCCTTCTTTAAACGGGAATTCTGCCTTTGGCGATTTGGATACCAGCTCTGCAAAATAATCCTGACTGAAATCAGGAATGATCTTGTCGGTGGAATAATGATGATGTATGCCATTGGAGAACCAGACCCTTTTCAGGTAGACAACGAAATTCTGAAAATCAGGGGTACTCCGGTCACCTTCATAGTTGCTGTAGATCTCTTCGAGGGTATTCCTCACCATAAGGTTGTGCTTGTAATTCTGGTCGAAAATAATATCCCTGCCGCAGAGGGCTGCCTGGCTGAGATAATAGACCAGTTTTTTCTGGTCCAGCGTCAACTGGTCGAAGCCGGGGACCTGGTAGCGCATGATCTTCAGGTCGGCGAACTGCTCGAGCAGGTATTTGAAATCATCCTTTTTCATTTCTGTGTCCGTTGTTTTTTGTTCAACTTTGGTGTTACAGGCAACTACTGCCGCCATCAACATAACAATGAGAAGCCGGTTAAGTTTTTTCATATTGATTGATATTTTTTAAGATAGTTTTCTTCGAGCAAAGGTACTGCATTGCAGGCATCCATTTTCATGGCGAAATCGAAATCTTCACTAAATCCAAGCCGGATAAGCCGTTTATAGTGGCTGCCGTTTTTAAGATAGCCCGCGTAATCATTTTTTGTTTTCTGCCATAAGGCAAGCATGGCAAGGGCGGCATCGGTTGGCAGCAATCTCATCTTCTCCGATAACTTTTCGACAAAAGCACCGGCACACAATGCGTCCTCCAGGCTGAACATGCCGTGCCAGCCTGCACAAACCAGGCTGATGTTCATACCTTTGCCACTAAGCAATGAACTGAGGGCAGAAATATTTGAAAAGCAACCCACTGCCAGCAGGTCTGCCCCTTTTGCAAAATCTATTGCCTTGGTGCCGTTGGTGGTGATCATGGCGATGGATTTTCCGCGGATATTTTCATTGAATTCCAGGGGAGAGTTCCCGAAAACGGCGAATCCGGCTCTCACTCCTTCCCTTTCACCGGCAATAATGAATCCTTGTTTTTGATATTTCAGTGCTTCCTCTTCGGAACTGACAGGGATCACTTCCGATACTCCATTCATGAACATGGAACATATAGTGGTGGAGGCCCTGAGCACATCGATCACCACTGCTGCCACCGGCCTGTGATCCAATTGCAGGTAATTTCCTGAAGGACTGAAAACAATGTCAATCAGGTATTGTCCGGGGTTTTCCATTGAGTTACAGGCCTGTATAGATACCTCAGGATTTATCCTTTATAAAAAGGGAGTTTAACGATCTCTGCTTTGAGCAGTTTCTCCCTGATCTTTACATACACCTCATTCCCGAATTTCGAATGGGCGGTTTCGATGTAGCCCATGCCAATGGGAATATTCAGGGATGGAGACATGGTTCCGGATGTCACCTCGCCGATGGTATTGCCTTCGGCATCGCAGATCGGGTAATGCTGGCGCGGGATGCCTTTGTCCTTCAGGATGAATCCCCTGAGCCTCCTGCTTACCCCTTCCTCTTTCTGTTTCAGAAGAAAGTCCCTGTCGATGAAATTCTTGCCATCGGTGAATTTCGTGATCCATCCAAGGCCTGCCTCTATGGGAGAAGTGGTATCGTTGATATCGTTTCCGTAAAGGCAGAAACCCATTTCAAGTCTAAGGGTATCTCTTGCTCCCAGGCCCACGGGCTTGATTCCGAATTCTTCGCCCGCTTCAAACACAGCTTTCCACACGGCGGCAGCATCCTTGCCGGGCAGATAAATCTCACAACCTCCTGAACCGGTATACCCTGTGGTAGAAAACAAAACATTGGGCACCCCGGCAAAATCGAGGATTTTAAAAGTGTAATATTCCATATCCTCCACTTTTTCCACAGTAAGTTTCTGCATAGCTTTGAGGGCAAGCGGACCCTGAATGGCAAGCTGCGCCGTATCATCCGATTCGTTGATCAGTTCAACGCCTTCCCTGAGCCCGAATTTTGCACCCTGCTTCAGAAGCCAGTTCCAATCCTTATCGATGTTGGCGGCATTGACAACCAACAGGTATTCATCCCCGGCCATCCGGTAAACCAGCAGATCGTCCACTATCCCTCCTTTCCCGTTTGGGAAGCAGGAATACTGCACCTTTCCGTCGAATAAAACGGAAGCATCGTTGGATGTTACATATTGAACAAAATCAAGGGATTTGGGTCCTTTCACCCTGATCTCCCCCATGTGTGAAACATCAAAAACACCCAGTGCGCTGCGCACCTGAAGATGTTCCCTGATCAACCCTTCATACTGTATGGGCATGTTGTATCCTGCGAACTCCACCATCCTGGCGCCGAGTTCCACATGAAAATCGGTAAATGCTGTTTTCTTCATTGTTATTTCACTTTGTCAAAGCGGCAAATGTATTAATTTTTAAAGATAATCAGCCCGGATGGCATTTTAATATTAATTTTGGTTTTCAACAGTTTTCCACAAAGAACATGCTGTTTACCAGAATAAATATGCCCAGGTGGCTGATCTTTTTGATCGACATTTCGATTGTATGCCTTTCGGTGGCGCTTGCCTACCTTCTTCGGTTCAACTTCAATATCCCTGACAATGAAATGGGTAATCTGCCCGCTGTTGTGGGCATAGTGGCCGTCGTCAGAACGATCTCTTTTTTGATCGCAAAGACAAATGCCGGAATCATAAGATACACCAGCACCGAAGACGCCATTCGCATCGTTGTGGTGATCCTTGCCGGGAGCCTGTTTTTTTCGGGCGCCAATCTCATTTCTTACTATTTTTTCACCGGTCGTCATATCATACCCTTCTCCATCATCATCATCGAATTTATCACTGTAATTTTTGCCATGGTCACTTACAGGGTGGTGGTAAAAATGGCTTACCTGGAACTCATCAATCCCTCTGCGGCCCGTACAAAGGTGATCATTTACGGTGCAGGAGAGGCAGGGATCATTACCAAGCGGACATTGGACAGGGATGCCGGGTCGAAGAACAAGGTTATCGCATTTATCGACGATGATGCTTCCAAACACGGGAAAAAACTGGAGGGAGTGACCATTTATAGCAGGAACAGGCTGTTTTCTTTGTTGAAGGAGGAGGTGGTGGACAATGTGATTGTTGCCATCCAGAATCTGCCCCCGGTAAAAAAGCAGGAAATCACCGACATTTGCCTGGAGGCCGGCGTCAGGGTGTTGACAGTGCCCCCCGTTGTCAACTGGATCAATGGGGAGCTCAGTTTCCGGCAGATCAGGCAGATGCGGATAGAGGACCTGCTTGAACGGGATCCGATAAAACTCGACAGGGAAAAAATGCAGCAGGAGTTGAACGGCAAAAAGGTCTTGATTACGGGCGCTTCCGGCTCAATAGGCAGCGAGCTTGCCAGGCAGATACTTGAATTTAGGCCCGCCGGACTGATCCTCGTTGACCAGGCGGAAAGCGGCCTGTTCGACCTCGACATTGAGCTGTCGGAAAAAGACAATGAAGGGCTGCATAAAATCGTTGTTGCCGACATCAGGAACCTCATGCGGATGGAGCACATTTTTAAAATGTACCAACCGGAAATCATTTTCCATGCCGCCGCTTACAAGCATGTGCCCATTATGGAAAACAACCCGGCAGAAGCTTTGCTGACCAACATCCGGGGCACAAAGAACATAGCCGACCTTGCCATGAAATATGAGGCGGCAAAATTCATCATGATCTCGACAGACAAAGCGGTCAACCCCACCAATGTAATGGGAGCCTCCAAAAGGATTGCTGAGATATATATACAGGCGCTGAATAAAACATCCGGCACCAGGTTCATCACCACACGCTTTGGCAACGTGCTGGGTTCCAATGGTTCTGCCGTCACCATTTTCAGGAAACAAATTGAAAGGGGCGGCCCCATAACCGTAACCCATCCTGAGGTCACAAGGTTTTTCATGACCATCCCCGAAGCCTGCCAGCTTGTCCTTGAGGCAGGGGCCATGGGTAAAGGGGGGGAGATATTCCTTTTCGATATGGGGCGACCCGTTAAAATAACCGAGCTTGCAACTAAAATGATACGTCTGGCCGGCCTGGAACCGGAGAAAGACATAAAGATCAAATTCACCGGCCTCCGGCCCGGCGAAAAGCTATACGAAGAACTATTGAACGACGGGGAAAACAGCATGCCCACCCATCATCCCAGGATACTGATCGGAAAGGTCAGGGAGTATGAACCTGATACTGTTTCTAAAGAGATTGAAGAACTTGTCTCATTGTTCACAGGGATGGATGAAAATGCAATCGTGGGAAAAATGAAACGCATTGTCCCTGAGTTCATCAGCAAGAACTCTGTTTTTGAAGAGCTCGATAACCTATCCGCTTAAAAAGGTGCTGTTATGCTGCGTAGTTTAGTATATCAATTCCATTTTTCTTAATTTCGGCAACAACAGGATTAGAAATATGAAAATCAGAAATTTTGAATGGATGAGGTTCTATTAATAAATCGTCATCACTGCGAAGCTGCATCAATTGAATTTGCAAATCAATAATATCATCCACAGTCTTAAACACAATTGCAATATCAATATCACTGTCAGGGTGATTTGTCC
>JAFGME010000178.1 GCA_016927695.1 Bacteroidales bacterium | reverse complement strand
TCCGTGCAGGATATTGGCATAGCCTTCAAATTGCGATGTGGGAATCCAGCGGCACCCGACCTGGTCCCCCTCTTCAAAAAAATCCATCCGAAGGCCTGCTTTATGCGAAGGGGAACAGGCAAAACAATTATAATCCCTGTTCCGGACATACGGATTTTGAATTTTCCTCATGACAGGTAACTCTATTTAACTTCTTCTCCCTGATCGAATTTCTTTTCTGAGATCAGAGCTCCGTCGGATCCGAATTCCTGCCAGGTTCCATCCTTTTTGCCATTCTTGTACTGGCCCCTGACCTTTTGGGTACCGTTTTCGAAGTATTCAATATACATGCCATGAAGCTCGTTATTTGAATACGATTCTTCCTTGGAAACGTTTCCGTTCGGATAATAGGATTGGTTGAGACCATCAAACTTCCCGTCTTTGTATTGAAATACCGCAATGAGCTTCTGATCCTGGTCAAACCATTTGGAATACCCGTCCTTAATGCCTTCGTTATAATGGGATTCTTCCTGCAACCTTCCATTATCATAAAACAGCTCATATTTACCATGGTATTTCCCCTCTTTATATCCGATTTTCGAAATGAAAAAACGCCGGTTATTGTACTGAACAGAAAGTCCGTCAGGCAAACCGTTTCGGAAATACTCCTGCGATAAAACCGATCCCCGGTTATCAAAGACAAGCTGAATCCCATCCTTTTTCCCCATTTTATACGAAGTAAGCATCTGTATGCTTCCATCATAATTATAGCTGATCCACACACCATCCTCCAAACCTTCCCTGTAATATCCGGTGACTGTGTACTTGCCCTGGATCTCTTCAAAATAGCCATCCTGTTTCCCGGGTGCCGCCTTTTTATCCTGGGCGCATGCGGTGGTAAAAAGGCCCAGGAAAACGATAAATAATAATTTTTTCATCCTGATTATTCAATTGCTGAAAGCTGAAACAATGGGCAAATGTATAAATTTCCCGTCTAAAGGTGAACTTATCAGGATATTAATGTTTCATTATCGTGTGTTGGTGTTCATCAGTTCATAAATAATTTCTAATTTTGCAGGCAAAATCAGTTTTGCGGATGTGGCGGAACTGGTAGACGTGCCAGACTTAGGATCTGGTGCCGCAAGGCGTGTGGGTTCGAGTCCCTCCATCCGCACTGGCTCTGAAAATTCAGGGCATTTTTACGACTTTACCGGCGGTATTTTATTTATTTTTACTTCAATTAATGGATATAACTTTAGAAAATACAGGCAACAACACTGCAACTATTAAAATTGCAATGGTGCAGGAGGATTATCAGAAAAATGTCGATGTCAAGCTGAAAGACATTCAGAAAAGAGCGGTCATGCATGGGTTCAGACCCGGAAAAGTGCCCCTGGATTTAATAAAAAAAATGCATGGACCCGCAGTGATGGCCGAAGAAGTAAACAAAGTCCTTTCAGAGTCACTCTATAACTACCTTCAGGAAAGCAAACTCGATATCATCGGACACCCGATCGAAAACCCTGACAAAAATGAAAAGGTTGACATTGAAACACAAAAGGATTTTTCTTTTCATTTTGATATTGGTTTGGTGCCCGATTTTTCATTGGCTCTGAATAATACGGAAGTTGATTATTATGACATCCGGGTGAAAGAAGAGGACATTGATGAGCAGGAGGAATCGCTTCGTGGAAAATACGGAACATCCGTTGAGGCCGATGATGCTCAGGAGGATGATGTAATCAGCGGAACCATCACCGAACTGGACCATGAAGGAAATCCTAAAGCAGGAGGGATTATCCATAAAACCTTCATCACCCCAAAATATATAAAGGACGAAGCGGAACGCAGCAAATTTCTGGGTCTGAAAAAGGGAAACACACTGATTTTCAACCCTGTTAAAGCTGTGGATAACGAACATGAAGTGGCTTCGATGCTCAATATTAATAAGGAAGAGGTTTCAGGCTTACAATCCGATTTCAGTTTCGTTGCAGAAGAAATTTCCCGGATTCATCCGGCAGAAACAAATGCGGATTTTTTCAGCAAAGTCTATCCGGATGGTACAGTAGAAACATACGAAGATTTCAGGGAGAGGATAAAAACTGATCTTAAAGATTATTATCAGAAAGAAAGTGACAGATTTTTCTCCCATTCTGCCCTTGAACAACTTGTAGATGAAACGGAAATGAATTTACCGGATGGATTCCTGAAAAGATGGCTTCTCGAAACCGACCGCAACCTCACTGAAGATATTGTAAATAGCAATTTTGACAAATATGCCCGGAACTTCAGGCAGGAGCTGGTTATTGCCCGCATATCCAGAATTTATAAACTTTATGTCGGCGATGACGAAGTTCGCCATTATATTTCGTTTTGGTTTGGCGTCCACTCACCCGCAGATGCTGAAGACAAGGAAACACAGGCAAAAGTCAAAGCTTTCACCGATAAATTTATGGAGAATGAGGATGAAACCCACAGGATCAGAAATATCCTTTTTGAACGGAAACTTTGGGAAACTCTGAGGAATAACCTGAAAGTGAAAGTAACAGAGTTTACTTACCCTGAGTTTACGGAAATTGTCATGGAACATCACAAAATTAAACATCATGAGCACTAAAGATGAGTTTACCAGATATGCAGTATCCCATGCCGGCTTGAACAGCCTGGGCTTACATAAATACAAGTCGCTGATAAGCAACTACATATCTCCCACCATTATTGAAGAGAGGCAACTTAACATTGCCACTATGGATGTATTCAGCCGTTTAATGATGGACAGGATCATCTTCCTTGGTGTGCCTATTGATGACTATGTGGCCAACATCATACAGGCGCAGTTGTTATTCCTTGAATCGGTTGATCCGAAAAAGGACATACAAATCTATCTGAACACTCCGGGAGGAGTTGTATATGCAGGACTTGGGATTTACGATACGATGCAGTACATTTCACCGGATGTGGCTACCATTTGTACAGGAATGGCCGCATCCATGGGAGCAGTGCTTTTATGCGCCGGTCAGAAAGGGAAAAGAACCGCACTTCCCCATTCAAGGATACTGATCCATCAACCCATGGGGGGAGTGTCGGGGCAGGCCTCTGATATTGAGATCACGGCCAGGGAGATTCAGAAGCTCAAAAAGGAGCTTTATGAGATCATCGCAAAGCACAGCGGACAAACCTACAAAAAAATCTGGGCAGATTCTGACAGGGATTACTGGATGACTGCCCAGGAAGCCAAAGATTACGGGATGCTGGACGAGGTTTTAATTAAAAACGACAATAAATAATACCGGCAACCAAACCTTATTGATATATGGCCAGAAAAGTTGAAAGATGTTCATTTTGCGGACGGGAAAAAAGCCAGACCAATGTCCTGATCGCCGGCCTGGATGCGCATATATGTGATTATTGTGTCAATCAGGCACAAACCATCATTCAGGAAGAACTGGCCACCAAAACAGAACACAAGTTCTCCAGGGTCAATATCCAGAAGCCCGTGGAAATCCGGACTTATCTCGACCAGTATGTCATCGGGCAGGAAGAGGCCAAGGTGGTGATTGCCGTTGCAGTGTACAACCATTATAAACGAATAATGCAAAAACCGGATCCTGCCAACGATGTTGAAATAGAAAAATCCAACATAGTCCTGGTGGGGGAGACCGGTACGGGCAAAACTCTTTTGGCACGAACCATTGCAAAGCTTCTTAAAGTTCCGTTCTGCATTGCCGACGCTACAGTCCTTACCGAAGCCGGTTATGTGGGCGAGGATGTCGAAAGCATTTTGAGCAGACTTCTGCAGGTGGCAGATTTTAATGTTGCGGCTGCTGAAAAAGGGATCATTTTTATTGATGAGATCGATAAAATTGCAAGGAAAGGAGACAATCCCTCCATCACAAGGGATGTTTCGGGCGAGGGGGTGCAGCAGGCACTGCTCAAACTTCTGGAAGGTTCGGTGGTGAATGTGCCACCTCAGGGAGGCAGAAAACACCCGGAACAAAAAATGATCCAGATTGACACAAAAAATATTTTATTCATTGCAGGAGGCGCTTTTGACGGGATTGACAAAATCATTGCATCAAGGCTGAGAACCAATGTTATTGGATATTCTTACGACAAAGATTTAAAAACGGTTGACAAATCTGATATCATACAGTATATTTCCCCTGCCGACCTGAAAAAGTTTGGACTGATCCCTGAAATAGTGGGCAGAATGCCGGTGGTTTCGTACTTACATCCCCTAAATAAAGAAACACTCCGCAGGATTCTCATTGAACCCAAAAACTCTCTTGTCAGGCAATATATCCGTCTTTTTGAAATGGACGGCATCAAGCTTTCTTTCGATGAAAAAGTTCTTGATTTCATCGTTGACAAATCCACTGCCTATAAACTGGGAGCCAGGGGGCTCCGTTCCATCCTCGAAGGCATACTCACGGATGCCATGTATGAACTTCCTTCGAGCAAAACCGCCAAAACCCTTAATGTTACTTTAAGATACGCCACCGACAAATTTGAAAAATCAGGCATCGCCAAGCTCAAAGTAGCCTGAAAACCTTATTTATTCAGCCTGAAAACTTGTTTTTAGATTGGCATAATTGTTGGATATTTTTGTCCAATCTTTACAAAGTATGATCCGATTCATAACACTGGCAATACTGGTCATGGCTACATTCTCCGGGCTTCGTTCACAATATGTTGTGCAGGCAAGGATGGATGGCGCCGATACGCTTATTGTGATCGAACTTCCACCTTACACTATTTATGATAAACTTCCAAGAAAACTCAAAGCACAGCAAAAGAAATATGACAAGCTTGTTCACAATGTGAAAAAGGCATATCCCTTTGCAAAGGTTGCCGGCATCAAACTGAACGAATATGAAATCCTTCTGATGAACGCAGAGGAATCAGAGCGGCGGAGACTCATGAAACAGGCAGAGGATGAGCTCAGGATCGAATTTGAGGAGGATGTAAAGAAACTCACCTTCAGCCAGGGAATAATACTGATCAAACTGGTTGACAGGGAAACCGGTAATTCGTCGTATGAGCTGATCCAGGAACTCAGGGGTAATTTCCTGGCATTTTTCTGGCAGACTTTTGCCCGGATTTTTGGCTATAACCTGAAAATTAAATATGATCCAACAGGTGAAGACAAAGATATTGAACACATTGTGCAACAAATTGAAGCCGGGGAGCTTTAATCCGGCAACCTCATTTTCCACGACCCTGGACAACAATCAATACCGTGTAAATCAAAATTTTAAAATCCATCGCCAGAGACATATTTTCGATGTAAAGAATATCGTACCTGAGCCTTTCTATCATCTCGTCCACATTGGAAGCATATCCGAATTTCACCTGTCCCCATGAAGTGATGCCCGGTTTCACCTTGTGAAGCATTTTGTAATAAGGGGCCCTTTCTATGATCTGGTCGATAAAAAACTGTCGTTCAGGCCTGGGGCCAACCAGCGACATATCGCCTTTAAGTACCGAAAAAAACTGAGGTATTTCATCGAGCCGCACCTTGCGCATAAATTTCCCGAAGGGAGTGATGCGGCTGTCATTTTTCGATGAGAGCTGCGGTGTGCCTTTCTCCGCATCTACATACATTGATCTGAATTTATACATTAAAAAAGGCCTTCCATGCAAACCGATTCTTTCCTGCCGGTAGATCACAGGCCCTTTTGAAGTCAGTCTAACGCCCAAAGCCGTAGCAATATAAACGGGAGACAGTAGCACGACGGCAACCAGGGAGAATACAATATCCATGATTCTCTTCATCGACATCTGCCATGCCGGCATCAGATCAGGGCTGATCTGAATCAAAGGGGTATGCCAGATACCGGTTGTTTTGACGCTTCCAATCAGAAAATCCTGAAGATCGGGCAAAATATTGATCATTACATCCGTATCTTCCAGGAGGGAAACAATTTCTTCAATTTTTCCCTTTTCAGAAGGCTCTACGGCGATGATGACCTCTTCGATTTTCTGCTCCGAAATGATTTTTTTCAGGGCTGTAAAATGGCCTAACATGGGCAAATCTTCGGCCAGAGGGTACTTTTCCGCTTCAAGAACACTTACAAAGCCGACAAATTTCTTGCCCGATGATATTTTTTGATCTTCAATCTCTCTGTAAATCTGCCTTGCAGTCTGATTGCCCCCGATAAGCACTGTATTGAAACCTATGATCCTGTTATGGATTTTATGGATGGTACGGGTCGTGATGAAAAGCCTGAACAGGTAAGTAAAGGAAAAATGGAAGGCATAAAGTAATAAAAACGATCTGTAATACGACCTGTATGAAAGAATCACATCATCCAGGATAATGGAAAAAAAAAGGAATGTAACACCTATGAGGGTGATCAGCAGGGTTTGGCCCAGTTCCCTGAGCCTCGATTTTCTGTAGATTTTCCTGTAGGTTCCTACAATAATATAAAGGGAAAGCCAGAACAGAGGTATGATGATAACCCCAAAGAATAGTTTTTCATCGCCAATGATCTCCTCAAAATTCCTGAAAACATCCCTGTTCACACTGTATTTGCGGTATCCGAAAAACAAAGTCCAGGCGATCAGGGCTGAAAAAATATCAGCAATCACATATCTGGCAACCTGTTTGGTTTTATTCATCAGTTAGCCGGTTTGTTGACAAGTTTGATATTATCGATCTCAATCATCTGTGAACCAGACCCATCGCTTTCCATTCTCAGAAAAAAGTTGAAATACAAGGCATTATTATTATCCTGTATAGATGGTGAAAAATTCACATATATTTTTTTCCATTTCCCTCCGGTAGGATTCATCACCAGTACGGGTTGCAATATCACCTCAGCGGCTTTGGTAACATACAGGCCAACCAGAAACACCGAGTTTGCCCTGAAATTTATCTCCATAAAAACCGGGGAACCGGCAGGAAACGTAAAACCTCCCCCTTCGCTGACATTGGTGGCGACTTCTAAGATATTGTCTTCCAGGTTCAGGGCGCCTCTTCCCGAGTAATGCCCTAATAAAGGATCGGCTTCCTGGTATTCAATGAGTTGCAGAGATGTGTCACTGTTTGAGGTGGCTTCAAAACTGATAAAGCCGTCTTCGAAATCTTCAAGCCAGCTAAAAACAGTGTTAGAGTAATATTTAACCTCCGGTATGATGTGATGAACACTGTCGGGAAACAAATCAAATGCAACTGCTTCCCATGATGCGAAAAAAGGATAAGGCCCCCTGGTACCCGACATTCCATTGTATTTTATACCGGGAGCCAGTGTAATTTTATGGCTGCCCTGTTTCAACACAGGAATTACGGCAGGCAGTTCAAAAGCCCCTAAGATGTCATCATCAGCAAAAACCCACACATCGGTAATTCCGTGTGAAAGCATTCCTTCCACAAGGTCCGGATTGTCTTTGAGTAAAAAGGTGTCAATTCTCAGGTAGGCCGGCACCGTTTGATCGCTCTCAAATTTATCACAGGATATCTGAATAAAAATCAGGAATATCGAAACAACAAGCAAAAACAAACCTCTGTTCATTATACACAATATCGATCAAACAAAATTTAACGGGCTTTTTGCAAAGATAGTATTGAAATTTATTCAGCGTTTATTTTGTCCATTATTTTGTAGGCCACTTCAAGTGCCCTGCATCCATCTTCAAGGGTGACCACCGGAGTCGTATTTCTCCGTATGGCACCGGCAAAGCTTTCCAGTTCGTCTTTTATGGCATTGACCGGTTTGATGGATGGTTTGTCTAAGTAAATTTGCTTTGTTCCTTTTCCATCCGGCAGGTCAATGGTCATGGCCAGAGGGTCCGGGGTTGTTCCCGGCACAATATCTTTTAACCGGATGATCTCCGTTTCCTTTTCCAGAAAATCGACCGAGATGTAAGCATTCTTTTGAAAAAACCTGGATTTTCTCATATTTTTCATAGATATCCGGCTGGCCGTCAGGTTGGCGACACTGCCATTGTCAAACTCAATTCTGGCATTGGTGATGTCGGGGGTGTCGGTCACTACTGCCACACCGCTGGCGCTGATTTTTTTTATATTGGAAGGAACCACGCTTAACACGATATCGATGTCGTGGATCATCAGGTCCAACACCACCGAAACATCGGTTCCGCGGGGATTGAACTGGGCCAGCCTGTGGGTTTCAATGAACATCGGGTTATCTATAATGGCTCTTGCTGCCGTAAAAGCGGGGTTGAACCTTTCCACATGCCCGACCTGTACTTTAACATTGGCTTCGTTGGCTATGGAAAGAAGAGATTTTGCTTCTTCAGGGTTAGCCGCAACCGGCTTTTCAATAAAAATGTGCTTGGCCATTTTGAGGGCCCTGCAGGCCACCTCATAATGTGAAGTGGTAGTGGATACGATGTCAACCACATCAACGGATTCCAGTAATTCACCGAGTCCGGAGAACCTTTTCAAACCAAATTCCTTTGCAACGGCTTCCGACCGTTTTTCATCCGGATCATAAAATCCCACCAGTTCAAAATCCTTTGTCTGACGGATGCAATGGATATGTATTTTGCCTAAATGACCGGCTCCCAAAACCCCAATTTTCAACATAGATGTTTATAATATTCTGATTTATGCGACAAAAATAACTGAGGTATTATATAAATTCGCAAAAAATTTATATTACTTATAAACCCGGAAAAGTTAATTGACCCGCAATTGATGATTGACAGTTTCAGGCACAGGGGATTGCGCCGCAAGCTTACGGCGACAATGAGGGAAAAAGGAATTACCGACAGCATGGTGCTCACTGCCATGGAAATGATCCCGCGGCATTTTTTTATGGATTCATCCTTCATGGAGTATGCTTATGAAGATAAATCCTTTCCCATCGGATCAGGTCAAACCATTTCACAGCCTTATACTGTGGCTTTTATGACATCGCTGCTGGAGCCTGAACCCGGCAAAAAAGTGCTTGAAGTCGGCACCGGTTCAGGTTACCAGGCAAGTATCCTTTGCCATATTGGCGCAAAAGTGTTCAGCATTGAAAGGCAAAAAAATCTTTATCTGAAAACCAAAGAACTGCTTTCCAAAAAGGAGTTGCATGCTTTTCTGAAAACCAAACCCAGGCTGTTTTTTGGAGACGGTTATAAGGGTTTGCCCTCTTTTGCCCCCTTTGACCGCATCATTGTGACGGCTGCAGCGCCCTTTATCCCCGGCGAACTCACCGGTCAGCTTGCGCCTCACGGGATCCTTGTCATTCCGGTTGGAGAGGGAAACACACAGATCATGAACAAACTGATCAAAGACGAACATGGGCAAATCAGGAGTGAAATACACGGTACATTCCGGTTTGTCCCCATGCTGAACAACAAGGCCGCCGACTGATGAACGCAACCTTTTTGTTAATAACGGCATCATCTTTGATAAGATTTGTGGCTGTACTGAATGGCAGACAAATTTTCTTATTCGATTATATTGATTATTTTTGCAAAAAATTCACCACTTACTTAAATTAATATTGTATGAAAAAACTGAGTTATTTATTAGGAATTTTACTGATAGGCGGGATGATATTTTCTGCCTGCAGCAAGGACGACGATGATGATGATGAACCCACAGTAAAAACCCCCACCATGAATTTTAAGGGCGGCACCCACCAGGGGAGCGGCACGGATTATGTTGCCGGGAATGTAACCCTCGAAACAGGGGAACTTTTCTGGGTAGGTATCACCGCCAACGAAAACTCAAGCTCGGGTTCAAACCTCACCAATTTAAAAATTACGAGGAAGTATATGGATGTAATCACCATTGTGGCCCTCGATTCCACTTTCAATGAACCCAGCTTCTCCCTTGACATCGGATTTTTAGCTTACCCGCAGGCAGGAACCGAAGTCTGGACTTTTGTTATGACCGACAAAGCCGGGGAAAAGGCACAACTCAGCTTCACCATTACCACAGAAGCTGCAGCGCCTACCATTGCCACTTATTCAGAAACAGTTTTAGGGTCATGGGAAAGCCCAACGAACAGTTCTTTTGCTTCTATTAACGGCACAACTTATAACATAGCAGATGCTAAGGCCAATTCAGAAAAAATTGACTGGATGTATTTTGACGGCACTTCATACGGGCATACACTTGCAGCGCCAAATGACCCACTTGTTGAGCAGGTTTTTACCGGTGCTAATGGGCCCGCTACCTGGACAACCCGTAATGCCACTAAATTCGATGAAACCGGCCTCACTGCCGACCAGTTTGACGACATTGCACATGCCTCTGAAATCGCTGTAATAGCACAGAATGCCAATTTGACCCGTTTGAGTGAAACCGAACTGGGTGGCATGGCAGTAGGTGATGTATTTGCCTTTAAAACAGCCGCTGAAAAAATGGGGGTTATCAAGATCACCAATACCGAACAAGGATCATCCAATAGTCTTAGTAAGATCTCATTCATTGTGAAGGTGCAGTTGTAAACCCTGTTCAGAGTTAAAAAAAGAGGCAGTCTCACTACGAGGCGGCCTCTTTTTTTTATTTTCAGGATTTATTTTCCAAATCATTCAGCAGCCCACATGCAACAGAAAGCTTTTCATCCATCGTTAAAAGACCATCGATCCAGTGAATGGTTACTCCTTCCCTTTCCATTTTACGGAACCATGTCATTTGTCTTTTGGCAAGCTGATGGATGGCGGTTTCCAGTTTTTGCACCATTTCATTCCTTTCCAGGGCGCCGGTCAGATAATCGGTGATAAAGCGGTACTCCAGGCCGTAAAACCGCAACTGTGAGGGTAAAACCCCTGCCTCCAGAAGCCCTGCGACCTCCTCTATCAACCCCTCTTCCAATCTTTTTCTGAGTCTTTCAGAAATCCTTTCCCTCACAGTCTGCCTGTCAAAACGAATCCCGAAAATGATATGCTGAAGCCCGGGCATTCCTTCCCTGTTCCGGGGATTCTTACGGAAGAAATCCTGAATTTCAATGGCCCTGATAAGCCTTTGGCGGTCGGATACGTCGGTAACATTGTGGAGAGATTTATACGATTGCAATATACTGACCAGGTCTTCATCCCCGAGAGTTTCGAGCCGCATCCTCAGAGAAGGGTTTTCAGGCACATTGTCCAGGCGGTAATCCTTAATGACGGCCTCAATGTACATGCCTGTTCCTCCGCAAAGGATGACATTGTTCCCTCTCTTTTCAATATCGTGGAAGGCAGCGGTAAAATCCCTCCTGAATTCAAAGACGTTGTATTCGTACCCCGGATCCACAATATCGATCAGATGGAAGGGTATGTGTGTATTCCCAACGATATAATCGGAATAATCCTTGCCTGTTCCGATATTCATACCCCTGTAAACCTGCCTAGAATCCGCGCTGATCACCTCTCCGTTCAGGCGGGCGGCAAGGCGGGCCGCAAAAGCCGTTTTCCCCGTTGCAGTGGGACCCAGCACTATGATTAGTTTTCCCATAAATAATCCTTTTTCTGATAAAGTTCCTCTGCTTCAACCAAAACATTTCTGATCTTATCCAAATCCTCAGGAGAAGAATCCACAAATGAGAATTTGTCACTATCAATCCCTGCTTTTTCAAACTCATCAGGGATAAATTTCTTACAGAATACCATCAGCGAATTCTCATCGCGGGCCGGTTGCAACCGGTGTCTTTGTCTGAGGTACTGAAATATCCTCAACCCATCCGCCTTTTGCGAGCAGGCCTTCACGAAACTTTGCGCCGAGGCGGTGTTTAAACGCAAGGGGCTCCAAATGTCCGCCTCACGGAATATTGCCCGGAGAAAGCCATCCATGGGCGTTTCCAAATCCATATCATAAAGTTCAAAAAAAGCGCCGTAAGTTTCGCCCACCTCATCAAAATAATGGTACGGGAACACCGGATAGCTGTTCCAGTTTCCGGAATTGCCCCTGATCAGGGCAGGGCCTGTTCCGAAGTTCACGCGGTCGGAGAACCGGGCTGCCGGATATACTTTTTCCCTGTTCCAGTGGAGTATTCTTCCTGATTTACACAACTTTTGCATAAAATAAAAATCCTCACCGCTGTATTTGGGGGTGATCCCTCCTACCCTTCTGTAAGCCCACAATGGTAAGGCCATGGCCGAACCGATGGCGGTAAAACAATAAGGATTGTTTATCCTCCAAAGGTTAAGGGCATAATAACAAAGATATATCTCATATCTCAGAATGGCCCGGTCAAGGTCTTCATTCCCTGTAAGTTTATGATAATAAGGCACAGAGAGGGCCACAGCGCCATGATGAGTTGCCAGGCTTTCAGCCACAGATAGAAAATACTCATTGTGAAAAACAGTGTCAGCATCCATACTGAGGATGATATCGGTCTCTTGTCCCTTTGTTAAAGCCAGGTCCATCGGTAGTTTTCTTGCCCAGCCAACCCCTTTCTGCTTTCCCGACCAACCTATGCCACGGCTGCTTTTATCAATAACCGCACATTCAAATTCCTTGATATTCCTTAACAGCATTATGGATTTCTGATTGTCTTCGCATATTTGTCTTTTTTCAGGAATATCCCACCATTCTTCAGGCTGGTTGACACAGGCCACAAGGGTAAAGTTTTTATACGTCTGCCCGTGGAGGCAACGGATTGTTTCCGGCAAATTGTTCAATTCATCCATTACCGGAAGAGCCACATAAATATGGGGTCGCCTTTCCATAATTAAAATTAGAATTGTAAAGATAAACCGAATGATTTAAACAATTGAATTATCTTTGCCCGCTCACGTATCATACATTTAACAGAGAAGATGGACAGAAATACTATTGCAGGAATAGTCATCATTTTTATACTGCTGATCGGGTACAGCCTGTGGATCACCCCTTCCGGGGAAGAGCAGGAAGCATTAAGAAAGAAGCAGGATTCGGTAAGAATGGTGAAGAGGACTGCCGACTCCATTGCCGCGATCAGGATTGCAGAGCAGTTGATCCGGGATTCCATTGCAAAAACGCAACAACAGGTAATAACTGAAACGGCCGACACGGCTGCACTGTTGAACCAATTCAGGGATCAGCTTGGGGATTTCGGGTCAGCCGCCTTGGGTGAAGAAAAAACATACGCTCTTGACAATGGACTTATCACACTTTCCATATCCACCCGCGGAGGCAAAATACTGACTGCCCGGATCAATGATTTCCAGACTTTTGACTCTCTCCCGCTGGTATTGTTCGACCCGGAAAAAACACTGTTCGGTCTTAATTTTTTTATGAACAACCGGTTGATCAACACCGACCAGTTATTTTTCGAAGCCCTGGACGGATACGGAAACCCGGTTAATGAAACCATTTCACTTCCTTCCGGACAGGATTCCGTTTCATTGGTGATGAGGCTTTATACGGATGCGGATACAGATTCAGCCCATTCAGCCAACCGTTACATAGAGTATAGATACACTCTTTTCAGAGAGCAGTACATGATGAATTTCAGCATGCATTTTGAAGGGCTCGATGATGTTTTCAGGCAGAGCAGCAACAATATGGAACTGGTATGGAAAGCCGAAATGCTGAAGCAGGAAAAAGCAATCGACCAGTTCAACGGTCCCACCATTTATTATAAATACTACGAAGACGAAGTCGATTATCTGTCTGAAAGTAAAGACGATGAGGAGTCCCTGGTGACCCGCGTGAAATGGATTTCCTTTAAACAAAGGTTTTTCTGTGCAACGCTCATCGCGGACAACTATTTTTCGAACGGCAACGTGAAAGTGTTTACGGCTGAGAATCAACATGACCGCTATCTGAAAAACATGGAATCGAAACTCAACCTGGCCGGCTATGGCGGCAATTCGGTTTCCATACCCATGAAGATGTATTTCGGGCCCAACAAGTTTACCATCCTCAAGAAATACGACCTTGATCTCGAACGTCAGATACCCATCGGATGGAGCTTTTTCCTGATGGCCTGGATCAACCGGTTTATTGTGATACCGGTATTTAATTTCCTTGAAAGCTTCGGGTGGAATTACGGCATCATCATCCTGGTATTGACGATATTGCTCAAGATCGTTCTGTTCCCCATCGCATACCGTTCCTACAAGTCATCTGCAAAAATGAGGGTACTGAAACCCGAGATTGATGAGATCGGCGCAAAATATCCCAAGAAGGATGAAGCGATGAAGAAACAACAGGCTGTGATGAACCTTTATAAACAGGCGGGGGTAAATCCGATGGCAGGCTGTATACCCATGCTGCTGCAGTTCCCGATCCTGATTGCAATGTTCAGGTTTTTCCCGTCTTCCTTTGAACTCAGGCAAAAACCTTTTCTGTGGGCCAATGACCTGTCGAGTTATGACTCTATATTTGACCTGCCCTTTAACATCCCTTTTTACGGAGACCATGTGAGTTTATTCACCCTTTTAATGACTGTTTCCACCATCATTTACACCAAAATGAACAACGACCTGATGGGATCTTCAAGCCAGCAATTGCCGGGGATGAAAACCATGATGTACATCATGCCCATTATGTTTCTGGGAATCTTCAACAATTATGCTTCCGGCCTCAGCTATTACTATTTTCTGGCCAACATCATCACTTTCGGGCAAATGTACCTGATCCGTCAGACTATTGATGAAGACAAGATCAGAAAACAAATCGAGATCAATAAAAAGAAGCCGAAGAAAAAATCAGGCTGGCAGAAAAGGCTCGAGGAAGCGGCTAAGCAAAGGGGTTATAAACCTCCGAAAAAATAAATGAGCTATTCGGTTTGTAACACTTTCTCTGCCTTTCCCGGTGAATGAACAGGCTGATCGCCTTTTTCCCCTGAGTCGTCGGTCCGGGTGTTATCCGTTTGCGTCAGTACAAGGGTTCCGGGTGTACAAAGGGCATCACTCAAACCTTTGGCTAATGAAACTCCGAACTCCATGATACGTGAAGTTGAAGGCAATACAGGCACGGAACCGGGTTCAAGGGTAAAGGCAATGCTCCCTAATGTTTCTGCGTGCCATGAATCGGCCCAGGGTCCGGGCATATCCCATACGTCTGCAGAAATAAAATCATTGGCAATCATGAAACCACGATGATCCACGGCATCGTGGTATCCGATCC
>JAFGME010000177.1 GCA_016927695.1 Bacteroidales bacterium | reverse complement strand
CAAATTCTTCAGCTTTGCTTAAATATTCAGGAGGAGGATTTCTGGAGCAATATGAAGCGGGAGACAAGCTGCTGTTTGTCGGATACAGCGGCCCTGACCAGGCAGGCTTTCACGATTCACCTGAAACAAGCCGGGAGTATACTGTGCAGTTTGCCACCAATATACCCTGCCCGGGAGCGGAAACGGTGGTTTATGAAGGACAGACTTACAATACCATCCAGGTATCAGGGCAGTGCTGGTTTAAGGAAAACCTGAATGCAGGCCTCTTGATTCATATATCCGGCCAGCAAACAAACAACGGAACCATTGAAAAATACTGCATCATGAATCAGGAAAGCTATTGCAGTATTTTCGGCGGATTGTATGCCTGGGATGAAATGATGGATTATACCACCGCCACGGGAGGGAAAGGCATCTGCCCTGACGGATGGCATGTGCCCGATGATCTCGACTGGCAGATTCTCGAAGGCGCTGTGGACAGCGATTTCAGGATCGGAAATGCTGCCTGGGGTAATACAGGGTGGAGAGGCTATGATGCGGGTGGAAGCCTTAAACAAACGGGCACAACCTGGTGGGAACCACCCAACAGCGGGGCTACCGATGCCTTCGGATTCACTGCCCTTCCGGCAGGGTATATTGTGGATAACGGTTTCTGGGGTGTAGGATATAAAACCTACCTTTGGAGTTCTGAGAATCCCGGGAAATTCATGCGCAACATGGATTGGAACCAGAAGAAAATCAGCAGGTCGGGGGACGAAAGCAAGGCAGGTGGAATTGAACCGGCCATTTCAGTAAGGTGTATCAGGAATGTGCAATAGCCATAAAGCGGGGGTATCATGAAATCAATCACTATCTCTGTAGTTTTGCTGATTGCAGTAGTAACAGGAATCAGCCAGGAGGTGAAAAGGGACAGTATCTTTTACAAGGACAGGTTCTACTATACCACAGATCCAGACTTTGAGCAAACCCTGAAGGAATACGAAAAACTTAATTACGAAGCGTATTTTATGCCCGGATTGGGATTTAGCCTGTACACGCCCAAAGAAACCGATTCCACCGGTCTCTTCAATGGAATAACCGTTAATTATTTGATTTACAGCAAAATGTACCAAAATGACAAACCGGGCCCCAGTATCGTAAGGTTTTATACCAAGCTAAGTATTATGAAAAGCGATGACAAAGAGATCAAGGATCTTTTTTGTTATTCGGTAGGCCTGAGTTTTTCTTTCGAAAAAAATCCGAAGAGATCTTATCTGGTTCCGTTTTTCGGTCTTGAATTCGGAGGGCTTTCCCAAAGCCAGTGGGGAACGACAGGGCAGTTCACCCCGACCCTCGGCCTGCATCTGATCTCAAAACGCAATTTGTTCATCAATTTTCAGGGAGGGTATGTCTATCCGGTAACCCAGTTCGACATTATCCAGGGATTGTACCTTGAGGCCGGTATAAACTTTGCCCTTTGGTAGCATTGAATCCGAATGGTTATTAATGATGGAAGCAAAGACTCCGGAGATAATTCCGGGATTTTTGCTTCCTTTTTTTTCATCCTTGTGGACCGGAAATCCTGTTGCGGAACTGAATGATCTGGCTGGTCAGCTTGTTGAAAAACCGGCTTCTCTCCCTGGCAGAAGAGGAACTGATCAGTATCGATTTCCTGATCAGCCCCGTTAAATATTTCTCTATGCTTTCTGCAAACCCTGCATCAGTGGTAACCAGAAGGGAAACCACATTGTAGGTGAGATAAATGATTTTTTTACCGTTGAGGTTGGCCAGGATGGTGTTATCGTTCAGAACAATCTCGTTTTCATACAACTTAAATGAATCCTCAACCCCTGAAGGGGCATGGCCGAAAATATACTTGAAGCCGTGTTCTGCCTGATCCTGTAAATGCCTAACCCATTGTTCCAGTTTATCGCAGAGTATCCATACATCATCCGGTTTTTCAAATAACCCTGAAATCCAGTAAAATTCTATTTGTCTCAGAAAAATGATGAAAGTGTCTTCGTTCCAGATTTCGATGGTGGGTACTTTGATGCTCGTGAGGAGAATCCGGTTTCCCATTTCCTGTATTTCCCGGTCATACTCACTGATGGAGAACTTCTTATCCTTGTATTCAGGAAAACGGAACAGTGTTTTTTGCCAGAAGAAAACTTTGAAGGCAGCAATCTCCGGGAATTGAAAGAAGTGATAGAAGGGAATGTCCCTGGCCGAATAAATGATGGTGGTGTTTTTCACTTCCGACATTTTCCTGATGTCTGCATGAATTCTTACCAGCCATTCACGGATGGAGATCTTTTCAGGTTCAACGAACATACTTTCAAAGACGATTTTGTTGGAATTGATCCCGAAATAGGAATCAAGGCTGATATTGAAGTGGCAGCAGATTTTCTGAAGTTCTTCCAGGCTGAGTACCTTTTCTCCCCTGATCCTCCTGTAAGCGCTGTCGTAACTGACACCCAGCAGTTCTGCCACTTCATGCACCAATGAGAGGTTCTCCGGCACTTTATCCTTGATCTCCCGAAAAAGGATTTTTTGAATTTCGGTATGTTCATCCATCCTGGAGAATATTAGTGGGTCGTAAATAAAGTATAAAGATAATCAAAAGCAAATGAAAAACAAGGGCTGAAAGCAAACGGGAGACATAATAAAGTTATATCCTCCGGATTGTCTGTGTGGAAAAAATCCGAATCTCTTTCCATAGCCATCGGAAAGCACAACACAGCATATAAGAAGGGAAATTGCAGGAAAGTAATATGTTCTTTACCGGCTTCTGGTTTCCGATAATTTTAGTGGAATTTCTTTTATATTGCAAATAACTTGCAGAATATGAATAGAATAATCAATCAGTTATTTCCGTCGTAGGCCCACTTCAGGTATACCGAACCCCAGGTAAAGCCACCGCCGAATGCTGCAAGAATTAAATTGTCCCCCGGGCGGAGTTTGTTTTCCCATTCGTAGAGGCACATGGGGATGGTGCCATTGGTGGTGTTGCCGTAACGCTGAATATTCACCATAACCTGTTCTTTGCTGATGCCCATCCTTCGTGCCGTGGCATCAATGATGCGGAGATTGGCCTGATGGGGCACAAGCCAGGCGATGTCATTGCTTTTCAGGTTGTTCTTTTCCATGATCTCCACCGAAACATCCGCCATGTTCATCACCGCAAACTTAAACACTGCCTGACCTTCCTGGTAAACGAAATGCTCTTTTGCATCAACGGTTTCACGCGAGGCAGGTCTGACCGAGCCTCCTGCCTTTTGGTGGAGATGTTGCCGGCCCGACCCATCGGAGCGCAATATGCTGTCGATGATGCCATAACCGTTTTTTGAAGGCTCCAATAAAAGCGCTCCGGCGGCATCTCCGAAAATGACACAGGTGGTACGATCGGAATAGTCCACAATGGACGACATTTTGTCCGCCCCTACTACCAGTACCTTCTTATGTGTTCCTGATTCAATGAATTTACTGGCAGTGACCAGGGTATAAATAAAACCGGAGCAGGCAGCATTCAGGTCGAAACCAAATGCATTTTTTATTCCCGCCTTGTCTGCAATGATATTGGCCGTTGCAGGATAAGTCATATCAGGCGTAACAGTGGCACAGATGACCAGGTCGATTTCCTCGGGAGATGTCCCTGTTTTATTCAAAAGCCCCTTCACTGCTTCCACGGCCATATCAGATGTCCCTAATCCCTCTCCACGGAGGATGTGCCTCTCTTTAATCCCTGTTCTTGCAGTGATCCATTCATCGGTGGTATCAACCATTCTTGTGAGTTCTTCGTTGGTCAGGATATAATCCGGCACAAACCCATGAACCCCTGTAATAGCTGCCTTCATAGAACCCATTATTTAAAATGATTTTAAATTATGTGTCAAAAATAGATATTTACTTGGTAATGTATCTTGAAAGAGCCCTTTTTATTTTTTGGGAAAGCTTTGCATCATGTATTTCTTTGGAGAGGAGGATCATGTTTTTAATAGCCTTTGAAGAGGAAACTCCGTGCCCGATCATCACTGTTGAATTAACACCCAGGATGGGGCTTCCACCGTAGTTTTCGTAGTCGAAACGCGCAAAGTACTCATCCACGAGTTTTCTGTGGTTCATGATCTGGTAAATGGCTTCAAGTTGTTTGAGGACGATGTTGCCTGTGAACCCGTCACACACAATAACGTCGGCTTTGTCGAGGAAAATATCGCCGCCTTCGATGTTGCCGGCAAATTGAAAATCCCTGGATTCATTCAGCAGGCGGTAAGCCGACTGGCAGAGCAGGTTTCCCTTTTCTTCCTCGGCGCCGATATTTAGCAAACCGACCCTTGGGTTTTTTATACAATGAACGTAGCGGGCGTAAATGGAGCCCAGTATGGCAAACTGATACAGCACATCAGGCCTGGCATCGGGAACCGTGCCAATGTCTAAAATGATGTTGACCCCGCCGTCTTCTTTGGGGATGAATCCCGCTGTGCTGGGTCTGATAACCCCCGGGATGCTGTTGACGCTATACATGGCTCCTACCAGGGTGGCCCCGGAATTTCCTGCGCTTGCAAAAGAATCCACTTCTTTGTTTTTCAGGTATCTGAAGCCCACGGAAATACTCGACATGGGTTTTTGAGTGAATGCTTTAATAGGCCTTTCGCCCATACCAATCACCTCGGGAGCATCCACTATCTCAAACTTATTGGGATCACCGCCATGGCTGGAAATTTCAGGAATAATTATACCGGATGGCCCAAAAAGGACAATATCGTCTTCAGGGGGCAGGAGTTCACGGGCTAAAATTGCACCTTTGATTACCTCAACGGGGGCATAATCCCCACCCATTGCATCCAGACCAATCTTCATGTAATCAAAATAAACAGGCTAAGTGCGGGCTATGCCTTTTCTGTGGATGATACTACGATCTTGCCTCTGTAATACAAATCACCGTCCACCATATATGCCCTGTGGTACTGGTGTATTTCTCCCGTCACCGGGCATTTGGCCAGCACAGCGGCAGTGGCTTTATGATGTGTCCTTCTTTTATCCCTTCTTGTTTTAGAAGTCTTTCTCTTAGGATGAGCCATGGCTGTATTATTATTATTATGTTAGTTTCCGTTTAAATCAATTTCTTTTAACTTTTCCCAGCGGGGGTCAAAGGTCTGATGGTTGCTGTGTTCCTCTAACCTGTCAAGCATTTCCCGGCTGCAACTTTGGCCCCTGGCGCCCTCTTCACCATGCACTTTTCGCAAGGGCAGGGCAAGGGCAATGAAATCATTGATATAACTGCTTACGTCAATCTGAAATGCAGTTTCGGGCAGCACGACTACCTCTTCCGACTCTTCTTCTTCCGGTTCGCCGAATTTAACAAACAATTTGTCGTCTGCCCGTATGTCCATTTCAAGCTCTTCCAGGCACCTGTCACATTCAGTGATGGCTGTGCCTTCGATATGAAAATTCAATACCAGCATACTTTCGGACTTCTCCAGATCGAGTGTCACAGTGAACTTCCCTTTCTGAACTTCAGGATTGCCAGTAATTTCAAAGAACCTGTCATCAATTTCGAAACTGTACCGATGAATCCCGAGCGACAACCCCCTGAACGGGATCTTATAATCTTTCATCAGATTCATCTTATTCCTGCTTTCAAAATGGGGTGCAAAGGTATATATTAATTTGGAAAAGCAAAAAAATATATAATAAAATCCTATTTTTGAGCAGACAAACAAAATAGCGGTATGCAGCCTCTTGGTTTTCCGGAATACTCTTTCAGGATAAGGGAAAGCTCGGGAAGGGATGAGATTTTTGATGAAACAAGAAAAAAATTTGTGGCCCTTACACCGGAAGAATGGGTAAGGCAGCATTTCATCCGGTATCTCATCACCGAAAAAGCCGTTCCCGTTAGCCATATAGTGGTGGAAGCTTCGTTTAAGCTTTTCGGATTGGTGAAACGGTCCGACATAGTGGTGAGCGACCGGAAGGGGGAGCCTGTGCTCCTGGTGGAATGTAAGGCGCCGCACGTGAACATTACCCAGCAGACCTTCGACCAGATCGCCCGCTACAATATGGCGCTTAAAGTGAAGTATCTTGTGGTTACTAACGGCCTGAATCACTACTGCTGCATTATAGATCACACCGCCGGATCATACCGTTTCATGGAAGAGATTCCCGCTTACCTCTCCCTGGCGGGGTTAAAAGGTCAGAGCAAAGGATAAAATGCATCTTTGATATGGCTGATTTTTTCACCCTTTGACTGGGGATACACCGAAATGATATCGAACCTGATCTCGGCGCTGAAGTTTTTTTTCTGAACATAAACATTGGCCGCCCTGATCAGCAGGCGTTGTTTTTGTTTTGTCACGGCCGCTTCGGCTGCCATGAAATAAGCCGAATTACGTGTTTTGACCTCTGCGATTACCAGGATTTCGCCATCCAGGGCCACGATGTCGATCTCATTTTTGCCGAACTGCCAGTTCCGCTCCAGGATTTTATATCCCAGCCCCTTTAAGTAACTGCAGGCCATTTCTTCTCCCTGCATTCCGGTTTCAAGGTGTTCTGTCATAGTGTGGTAAAGGTATCAGGTTTATGGCTTTTTAAAAGAAAAAAGTGATATTTTTTCTTTTAAAAAGTTAAACTGATTATATTTTATCAGACCATCATGCTGTAATCTGCCAACCAGGATTCCGGGATGTATTCGGTTTTTGCAGGCTATGCTACGAATGATATCTTCATTAAAATGGCCAAAGTTGTTAAGCTGCCTGTATACGTTTTCCGGTATGAGTATGCGCGCAGCAAAGTTGTCTGCCTCTTTTTCTTTGGTTTTATTTGTTTCCATCTCAATATCATGCTCAAGAAAAACATCTCTTTTTCCATGTAACAATATATGACCGGCTTCATGAAAAAAGTCGAACCAAAATTTATCATTTGTCTTGTATCTGTCGGATAGTTGCATCAATGGATTATTCCTGAACCAACGGACTGCTCCGTTAATAGGGGCATGGGAAAACGATTGCGTATATACCAACCCCACACCACATTCTTTGCAAAGCTGTACTAAAGTTTCATTAAAACCATCCGGATGTTCGCAGGCCAGTTCCAAAACATTGCCGAGCGCTTTTTTAAATGCCTCTTTATTGAATTCCGGTAATTCCATACGGGCAAGCATTATTTCACCATACCTGAGCCAGACCGAGATAGCTTCGGGTTCTGAGACATGTGCCAGTGAAATCCTGAAAGCGACGGAAGTTTGTGTGTAGATCGAATCCCATTCCTTCGGAGAGGCTATACCGAAATATCGTAAAACCTGATTTGCAATCTGCTTTATATCATTTACGTCCGCAATCAATCCCCTCTTTTTCATAATGGTTGCCGGAAATCTCTTTACCCATTCAGCCGCATTTTCCAGATTTTCTTCTTGTTCAATCCTTTCCAGCTCTTCTCTGTACTGTTGCTCCCTGTTGAGCCAAAAAGAGGCATCAATTCCCAATACTCTTTCAAGCTGAATGGCTGTTTGAGCAGTAATGGGAGCAATGCCTTTGATGATTTCGTTGATGGTTTTTTTATGTCTGCCCATTCGTTCAGACAATTCCTGCTGACTCATGCCGATTTCATCCAGCGTTTCCTGTATGGTATCGCCGGGAGGGGAAAGCAACTCTTTGGTGATCCTGATTTTAGCTTTTTTGCTCATAATCCTTAGTGGTAATCTTGTATTTGGAGTACTTTTATTTTTTTTATTTCTTTTAAATCATGACCTCCGTCTTCCCTCACAGGCACATCCGGATAATCAGGTTTAAATATCAACCGGAAGTTGGCAGAAAGATGAATTGCGTACTCATTTGTTCTTTCTCCTGATAAGCGGTGCAACCTGGCCCCGGTTATTTTTCCAAAAATACTTAGATCGTTTGATGCCCTGAGCTCTGCCATTCTCTGACTGATCTTTTTAGCAAGACTACCATATTTTTTTTGAAGTTCATTGGGTTGAGTTATTTGCTTTTCAAGCCTTCTGTCTTTAAACGAAATTTGCATTGCAATATTACAAAAAGATTAACGTATCTGGTTAATAAAATTGATAAATAAAACATAAATATTACATACTTTGCTGTTTATCAGCTATCTTCGGCAATAATAGCTTTCTCTTTCAATAACCCATAAAGCCATGATACTTATATCAGGATTTACGAATTTTCAATTATTCCAATCTCCTCCTCATCCAGCCCATACAACCCGTACACCAGCTCATCGATCTTCCTTTCCGTGTGCTCAATGGTGCGCTGAAGTTGCTCGCGATGCGCACTCATTCTGGTTTTGCTAAGTTCTTCATTAAGAAAGAAAATTCTCTTCACATAATCATGCAGTTGACTGTCATTTTTTAGTGTAACAGGGATTTTTTCCAAATACTTGTATATTAGCTGATAGCCATTTTGAATTTTCGTGCAATAGTTTGAAATTAAGTACCAGCCTAATTTTGAGTTTAAAATGCCTATCAATTTGTAATCATCCGAAGAAATAAACCATATTGAATTATTAGTAAATGAGCCGTTTGTGTCAAAAGTAAATACAGGCTTAACCTGAAAAACCTGATAGATCATTTTTGGCTTCTCAAACTCCTCATAATAATCGCAAGCCCGCAATTCCCACCAGTATTCTCCTCTGTCGTAGCGTTTTTGAGCTTTTTCGGCAAAAGGAAGCAAGTGCTTTGCAACGGCAGGATAAGTTTCCATTAGCCAGTTCCACGCTTTTTTACCTCCGCAATTTTGATTAGTAAAGCCTTTCGGAAAAAAGATCAGATACTTGTCCGCCAAAGGCATCTGATACCTTTTAATATCCCTTCCTGCCAGAAACGGTTTGATCACCTCCCCGCTTTTCGGGTCTTCCTGTATCAGCCGGTTCCTGGTATCGTCATCAATCACAAAGGCTTCATTCAGGCCGGTTTTGATGCCATAAAATATTCTCCCTTTCACATATTCACCCAAGGATATAGAATTTTCCTGCAATTTTGTCAGCAGTTTCGATTCCTTAATGCTCACCAATTGCCAGCCCTGGTCGCTCAGGTTTTCTTTTGCGATCTCTTTCCTGTTTTTATTGACGATCTCTTTCAGGCTGGTAAAACTGAGATCGGATATCTCTGCTGCCGCAAAGGTTTTTGAATTTGTGGCGGTTTTTCCGGAAATAAAAATACAGGGATAGGTGGTAGCGCCCTGGAACACCGGCAGGTCGCCGAAGTCGATGATCTCATGAATGGCCTGTTCTTTCAGCCATTTACGCAAAGGTTCGCCGTATTTCGCCCGCATCCATTTGTTGGCGACGATAATACCGAACAACCCATCTTTGTTCAGCAGGTTTATCCCTCTCTCAAAAAAGTAAGCATACAGGTCGGCCATGCCATGCCAAACTTTGTATCGATGCTGAAAATAGGTTTTCTGCTCACCCAGCAACTCCTGCCTCACATACGGCGGATTCCCGATAACCCCATCGAAGCCTCCTTCTGAGCCTGTCGAAGGATTAAACACCTCCGGAAACTCCCTCTCCCAGCTAAACGCATTGATTTTTTTCATCTGCCCGTGGAAAAGATCCATTTGCGTATCATAAAAGTCCGGCCCGATCAGCGAATTGCCACACTTGATGTTGTTGGCGAGGTTGGGTAGCACACGGTTGCCGAAGGTCATTTCGGCGGTGATGCTGCTGGTGGTTTCCCCTTCGAGGGCTTTCAGCAGCAGGTTCAGCTTGGTCACCTCCACGGCCTGGCTGTCGATGTCGACCCCGTAAATGTTGTTAAGCAGGATTTGTTTTTTAAGCGCAGTGGTTAGCTTTCCTTCGGGAGTGAGGGGCAGTTTGGCGCGGTCGCGGTCTGCCTTCCTGCGCTCTTTAAGGTTGAATTCGTTGCCAGAAGCAATCGATGAAAGCCTTCTGAATTCAGGCATGTAATAGCTAAGTCGCCAGTCGAGCAGATACTGGTAAGCTCCGATCAGGAAAGAGCCGGAGCCGCAGGCCGGATCGCAGATCTTCAGTTTCTCCACCTGTTCAGGCGATTTGTCTTCGAGGAGTTTGCCCAGGGTGTTCTCAACAATATAATCCACGATATACTTTGGGGTGTAGTACACTCCGCCCGCTTTACGCACTTCCGGTTTTTCCTCTATTTTGGCATGGTGAGCCGGCGTGAGGCGGATGGTCTTGCCGAGGAAACGTTCATAAACGCTCCCCAGAATATCGGCGGGCATCACCGAGAACTCGTATTCGCAATCGGGATAATACATCTCCTTTACAATGATCTTCAACACCTTGTTGTCGATGCTGAGCCCCGGCGTTATCTTATCCTCAGTAAAATCAAACAGCCCTGAATTGTATCTTTCATCGGCCGATCTGAAAAGGCCAAACAGGTTTTGGTACACATCGCCTTTGGCAACAGCTTCTTTCAGTTTACCATAAGGTTCCACCCCGCGATCTTCGCACATGCGCAGAAAAATGATCCTGTCGATGGTTTTCTGTACGGCAAAGTTCAGTTCATCCACATCCAGCGATGTGTTCTTCCAGGCTATGTCTGTTGCGAGGTAGGTCCGCCATGCTTCAATAGACTTTAAAAACTCGTCATCCACCGTAGTGGTGCCCTTTTTCGCGGTATCGCTTTGAACATATTTGTCAAAACGTCCTTTGGGCAGGTTTTCTTTTGCAAAAACATTCCACAAAAAGTCAAACTCCCTGAGGTATTGATCGGAGGTAAGGTATTTAATCCTTGAAACCGAAGCCTTATCGGTAGCGTTGGGTTTTTTGGAACAGTCGTATATGGCCAGTTCTCCAAAATTGGTCACGATGGAAACAGGTACTTTTGCGCTCCAGCCATACCGCCGCACCTGGTATGCCGGGGCAATATCGTCTTTGATTCTGATGGCCGGTTTTTTAGCATCCACGAAAAACTTTCGTTGTCCGAACAGGGTAAAGGCATAATCAGGCGCTTTGGTGGAGCCGCCCACTTTTAACTTGTCTTCGTGAAACACCTCCCGGTAGGCTTCGGCAAAACCCTGCTCATTGTCCATATCCCAGCCCAATGCCTTGAAAAACGGGTTGATAAAATCAATGCGTGTTTGATGTTCGTTGTAGGCGCTATTCCGGTATGCATCCGCATGTTCGCCGAAACGCTCAACAAGCCGCGCTATCTCTTCGTATGCCTGCTGCCGGGTCAGGTTCAACATCTGTTTATCAAAATTAAGGATCAAAGATAGAAAACATTGGATTGGAAATTGCCGGTTCTGTTCGATAAAACGGGAACTAAGGCAATGGATCTTAAAAAGTTTTGAGGGCTTTCATTCTTTCTATATGCCTTATCACCAGCCTGAGAGCTCCCCAGGATACGCTGTCGCCCAGTGCAGCTTTGGCCACCGACAGGACGGGGTCGCCGGCAGAACGGAAGTAGTTCACGATTTTTTCGATCTGTTCGGGGGGAAGGAGTTTTTCAATGGGGATGTCGCCTGTTCCGACAAAGTGTGCCAGGTGCCCTTCAATGGTAGATAAAACCAGGCCCCTCTCCTCTGCTATTTCTGCGATGGATTTGCCCTGATTGTAAAGGGTGAGAGTAATTTCCTTAGTCTCCGGCTTCCTTTTTTTGCTTTTTTCTATGACCGGAGATTTGTCGACGGGCCGGCGTATATTGTGTTCGTCCATGTATTCCTGTATCATATCCAGCAACGCACTGCCATATTTTTTCACTTTTTTCCGGCCCAGCCCTTTGATTTCCAAAAGCTGCATGGTATTTACCGGAAGGAGGGCCGCAACCCCTGCCATGGCTTCTCTTGACAGGATGCGATATACAGGCAATTTCTCCTCTGCAGCGAGGGAGTCTCTCCACTGCCTGAGCTTCTGCAGCAAAGCCGGATGCGGAACAGCCTCTTCTGTTTTCTGACGGATTTTGCCTTTCTTTTTGCCGGAAAGCGCCCCGGCGGAAGCTTTTGCCCGTACTTCAAGGTAGGTCGACACCCGGAAGCCATGAATGCATTGGCTCAGACAGGCAAGTTTAACTTCGGCCTCGTTCAAAAGCCGGTCGAGGGATTCTTCCACCGTTTTTCGCAAGGCTTTGTTGTCGGTCTCCAAACCGGGCAGGGAAGGGACAAAGCCGTTTTTAAACCTGGGGGTGAAGTAGCCGCATGCCTTCTGAATCCTCTCCTGAAGCCGGTCGTTTTGTTCAATATCAGGGTTTTGTTGCAACAGCAGATCCACCTGGTGTAAAAAACGGGTTGCCACGTCGGTGATCTCTGTTTTCAGAAATTCTTCTGCCTTTCGGATCAACACTGCGGTGTCAGGATCAAATGAAGAAAGGTTTTCGCCGACTGTTTTCCTGAGGTATCCCAGTCTGCGATGAAACAGTCCGAAGTCGAACAGTTCCGCAACCAGTGACTTCTGGAAGGCCTGTTTTGCCTTTTCAAGCCGGCGTTCGTCGGGTGCATTTTGCTGCAGTTCGGTGGTAAATATTCCGATCCTTGAATCCCTGATCAGCGAACTTTCCGATATCGGGGTACTCAGAACAAGCCCTTCTAACGTCCGGCAGCGGCTGAGGGCCACATACACCTGCCCGTGGGCGAAAGCCTGGCGTGCGTCAATGATAGCCTTTTCGAAGGTGAGCCCCTGGCTTTTATGAACAGTGACAGCCCATGCAAGCCTGAGGGGATACTGGGTAAAACTTCCGATTACCGTTTCGGTGATGTCTTTACTCTGCTCATCCAGAGCATAACGGCAGTTTTGCCACTCGAGCGGATGAACTTCAATGGCTTCGTCCTCGCCCGGGCATTTCACAAACAGAGTGTCTCCTTTGATTTCCGTCAGTTTACCGATTTTCCCGTTATAAAACTGTTTGAGCGGCGAGGGATCGTTTTTGACAAACATAACCTGCGCTCCCTCTTTAAGCTTCAGTGTTTCATCCGCCGGATAATTGTACTCCGGAAACTCACCTGTGATCTCTGCCCTGAAAGAATGCATTTTCCCTTTAAGCGCTCCTAGCCTTTGCTGATTGATTTCACGGGCCTGAAAGTTATGCGTGGTAAGTGTGATGTACCCTTCGCTCTCACCGGGACGGAATCCCGGCATCACCCTGGCGCCGAGTTCAGCCATAGCTTCCTCATCCAGTTTATTTTCGCGAACCTTAGCCAGCAGGCGGATGAACCTTTCGTCGCTCTGCCGGTAAATATCGGTGAGTTCAATACTCACGTAATCGGTTTTTTGCAGCGCCTTGCTGCTGAAAAAATAGACAGAATCATAATAATTCCGGAGCAGGCTCCACTCCTCCTCTTTTGCGATGGGCGCCAGTTGCTGCAGGTCGCCTATCATCAGGAGCTGGATACCGCCAAAGGGAGTGTTGCGGTCGCGGTAACGCCGCAGGACGGCATCCATGGCATCGAGCAGGTCGGCGCGCACCATGCTGATCTCATCTATCACCAGCAGGTCAATACTCCTGATGATATTGATCTTCATCCGCGTAAATTTCTGAAAGCGAGATGCCGAATGGCGGGCATCGGTATCGGTGACCGTCAGGCGGTCTGCAAGGCCTTCCGGTATTTGCGGCCCGAAGGGAAGTTGAAAAAAAGAATGGATGGTCACGCCGCCCGCATTAATGGCGGCAACACCCGTAGGAGCCACGACAATATGGCGCTTATGGGTGATATTCCTTAGATTGCGCAGAAACGTGGTTTTGCCTGTGCCTGCTTTTCCGGTTAAAAAAACATGCTTTCCGGTATAACAGATAAAATCGGCGGCTAACCTGAACTGCGTGTTTGTTTGCAGGGCCATGGTGCGAAATTAGAATTTTCAGGGTAAAAATACAATATCTTCTCCACATGGAATGATTTTTTCACTTCCATTCCGGACCCCGGCGTTTGTCCTTGCGTGATAGAATGAGGAATTCCCCTGAATTGGTTACCATCGCCTCTTTTTCTTTATAAAGAAGTTAACGGAACGTGTTATGCTCCATTTCATGCCGAACGGCACAGAACTGAATGCTGGAAAAAAAGGTTTTTTGGAGTGTAACTCCAGGAATATCCGCTTTTTTTGGAATCTGATTCCAAAAATATCCAAAAAAAGGACTACTTTTGAAAAAAATCGCATTATGTATATCCGGCGAAAGATTCATTCAGCTATTCATACCCATCTCGAGAAGAAGGAATACACGATCATTACCGGAGCCCGTCAAACCGGAAAAACATCTCTTTTGCAGGCCATTTTTGAAGAATTGAAAAACGGAGGCGCTACAGTGAATTATATGTCATTTGAAGATCGCGATGTGTTATCGGCTTGTAACATTCACCCTGAAGAGATATTTGCATTTTCACCCCGTCCTGAAAAAATATGGCAGGCCGGAAGCGAAAAACGAAAACCATTTTATCTGTTAATAGATGAGATTCAATATGCTAACGACCCTTCAAATTTCATGAAGTACCTGTACGATACATATGGTGAGAATTTGAAAATTGTTGCCACAGGAAGCAGCGCTTTTTATATGGATTCAAAATTTAAAGACTCCCTTGCAGGGAGGAAACGGTTGTTTGAATTGCAAACGCTTGACTTCATGGAATTTCTCATTTTTAAAAATGCCATCGTATTAGCAGCAGAACTTGAAACGATTCGAAGTCAGGAGGGTTACATTTCGACCGGCCGTTTTGAATTGCAGAGTATGCTGAATGAATATATGGTCTTTGGCGGATATCCTGCAGTTGTTCTGGAGAATGAAAAAGAGGAAAAGATAAACAGACTAAAAGAGATTAGAAATTCATTTTTAAAAAGGGATATTGACGAGTCGGGAATTGCAAATCATGATAAATTCTATAATCTTTTGACCATTCTCGCCGGACAGACAGGAAATCTTGTAAACAGAAACGAGCTCAGCAATACCATAGGACTCGATAATAAAACCATTGATAAATACCTTCATGTCCTGCAACAGTGTTTTCATATCGTTCTTGTAAAACCCTTCTATTCCAACCTTAGAAAAGAGATTACCCGAATGCCCAAAATTTATTTTAAAGATCTGGGTTTAAGAAATGCCGCGCTAAACAGGTTTTTTGATTTTCATCTTCGGGAAGATCAGGGGGCGCTTTTGAAAAACTATGTTTTGCTTAGATTGACAGGTATGTTCGACAGCGATGCCATAAGATTCTGGCGGACAACAAAAAATATTGAAGTTGACTTTGTAGTAAGCCTCTCATTTAAAAAGGGTTATGCTATTGAAGTTAAGTTGAAATATAAAAACTCAACATCAAATTCTGTTAAAAAATTCATTGATCATTATCCGGAATACGAACCGGTTATCATCTCTTATGCATATGACAAGAACTGCAAATGGGTCTTAAAGCTTTAATACCCTCTTTCAGGCAGCAGTCACAAATTGCGGTAATGTTGAAGCAGTTAACGGCCCGGTTAAACGCCGTATGTTATCTTTGTATCACAATCTTTCCCGTATATATGCTGTTATCCATTATCACAAGGTAAAAAATTATCCGGACGGAAGTGTGCCTAGATCCGTTATATCCCGCTTTATCAATCGGTTTCAATGCATTTGAAAATCATTACTCTCCAACTTCCTTCAAAATTTCAGAAATCAGGCTATCATTTATCCATACACCTTTTCTTTTCAATTCATTAAGTAATGGACGTAGCGCTTTTACCAGATTTTGCTTTCTTGCTTTTATCAGAACACCGATTGTACCGGTAACCCTCAAGCCGGCATGTTTTGCATGAAAGCGACCGAATTTTTCATCTATTAGGAGTAAACCGGCCTCCATTTCGCCGGCAAGAACGATTGCTTCAGATTCTCCGGCATCTAAATCAAGAAAATATTTCAGGGCTTGTTTATGCTGTATTTCAATGATATGAATCCAGTTTAACCTTGATAAATCCTGATAATAATTTTTGCTTTTGCCCGCTTCAATCTCGTGAAAGACGGCGGTTGGGATTGAAATTTCCGAATATAATTCTCTCAGAATATCCAGCCGTGATATCTTAAGCAATGAAATTATTGGAGTTGTATTTGAAACAACTTTAAGCATTGGCAATGTCTTCATTCAGTTCATCGCGGTCGTATTGCCCCAATGCCGAAACCTGGTATTTCTCAAGCAAGTCAAGAAATTCAAGCCGTGTTAATCCTAATACCCTGGCAGCAGTGCCTGAAGAAACCTTTCCTAATTCAAACAGTTTTACCAGCGAACTGGTTCTCATTTCATTCTTAAAATCTTTTCCGCGCAACCTCAGCGTATTAGCTAATGATTCAGGAAATTCCACATTGATCATGCCTTTCATTCGGCGCTATTTTTTACAAAGTTACAAAAACTAGGTATTATCAGAATAAAATCTGGAATTGCCTTTTTGAATCAGTACTGTCCACAAAAACCTGTACAATTTTCCGGTGGTAGTTCCCGTTCTGTTTCAGGCGATGAATCATCTTTTCCTACCTTTGGATCACAATTTTTCCCGAATATATGCCGGCTTCCGAAGCCACCCCCGAAGAAACGGGGTAAATCCTGTAAAAATAAACCCCGCCCGGCAGCCCGCTTACATCCAAAACGGTTTGTTCTGAAGTAATCTGTTTGCCTGCCGCCTGCCTGCCAAAAACATCATATAACCTCAGCTCAGCCACTTTTAACTTTTCACTTTTAACTTTAAACTCAACAAAATCGCCTGCAGGGTTCGGGTAAACCGTTATTTCCTGCGCCTCTGAAGCGGGTGTTATTACGTTTACGGTATCATCCAATTTTATCTCGAACACCCAGGCTTTAGTGGTGATATTGAATGTCCCGCAAAAAACATCAAAAGAGGGGCAATCCTTTTTAACGCTTGGAAAATCTCTTTGGCCATGTATTTCGGCATAGGGGAACTGCATCTTCAGTTCGATGATCATATATAACATAGATATTTTTTGTTCCGGCGTACGGTTGTCAAGCAGTTTGCCCATGTTATCAATACCTGCCAGGAATGGAATGATAGGCGTTGTATTACTACCATTCATCTTTGGATCACAAATTGTTTTTTTGAATAAGCAAAAACAGACATAAAATGCTTTGTGGAAAGAGCAATATTTATAGTTTATGGCAAATATCTTTATACATTTGCTGATCTGCCAGTTTTCCACCTGAACCCGCTGTTCCCTTCCCTTAGAAAAGGTTATTCCTCCCTGCGGTGGGGATAACAGGAAAGGATGCGAAATTACAGGACAAGAGCCGTAGTGAAAGGAAAGGGGGCGGAATGACAGGACAGGGAAAGGGGGATTCAGGCAGGAAGAGGGTATCCGAGCTCTGCGGCGGTCTCCGTAACCACAAGGTTTGCCTCCCGGCCCAGGATCAGCGGCATGTTTCTTTCGATATGGCCGGCAGGAAAACCAAAAGCGACCGGATAACCATACTCCTGCACGGCTTCCATGATGATCTTCTGCGCCGAAAGACCAAAATCGATGGCTGTATCCGGTATTTCGGTGAAAGCGCCGGCAACCAGCCCCGCAAGCCCGGCCAGTTTCCCCGAACGTTTAAGTGAATATATCATACGGTCAATTCTGTACAGATGCTCCCCTACCTCTTCTAAGAAAAGTATTTTCCCTTCTGTCCGGATATCGGACGGGGTGCCCGCTAAACTACACAGCACTGCAAGGTTCCCGCCTGTAAGAACGCCTCTGCACACCCCCGGCCTGTTTTGGTTTTCTTCAGCAATTGCAACAACGGGGGATATGGCCCCGCCAAAAAGGATACTCCGGAGACAGCCGATATGTTCATCTCCCTCTTTGAACAGGCTGTTGGGCATGGGTCCATGGATGGACTGAATGCCATAATTGGACTGGATGTGGGCATGAAACACCGTGATGTCGCTGAAGCCGGCAATCCATTTGGGAAACTGTTCAAACAACGAGAAATTGAGGTTGTCGATGATTCTCACCGAGCCATACCCTCCGCGGGCGCAGAATATGGCGCGGACCGAAGGATCGTCAAGCGCAGCCTGGAAATCGGCTAAGCGTTCGCTGTCCGTCCCGGCAAAAGAAAAGGAGGCATGAAACACCGATTGTCCGAATACAACTTCCAGTCCCCAGATTTCCAGTGTGCGTGCCGACTGCTCCACATTGGTGCGGTTCACCTTTCCGGCCGGGGAAACAACGGCCACCCTGTCGCCTTTCTTCAGTGGGGGAGGAGGTCTCATTTTCATTTCGTTGTTTCTGATGCCCCGTAATTATTTATTTTTGCCGAAAATACAATTTTTGATCAATCGGAAAACATTTATGGCAGATAAAAAATTTGAAAGATATACGGTTACCTCCGCACTCCCTTATGCCAACGGGCCTGTCCACATCGGCCACCTTGCCGGGGTTTACATTCCTGCCGACATTTTTGTAAGGCATCTCCGTTCCAGGGGGGAGGACGTTCTTTTTATCGGGGGTTCGGATGAACACGGCGTACCCATTACCATCAAAGCCAGGCAACAGGGCGTCACGCCGCAGCAAATTGTGGATAAGTACCACGCCATGATCAAAGACTCATTTGAAAAATTCGGTATCTCCTTCGATATCTATTCCAGGACGTCGAATAAAATCCATCATCAGACCGCTTCCGATTTTTTCACCACCCTGTATAATAAGGGCGAATTTATTGAAAAGGTCACCGACCAGTATTATGATGAGGAGACGAAGCATTTTTTAGCCGACCGGTATATCGTGGGAACCTGTCCCCGCTGCGGCAATGAAAAAGCCTATGGCGACCAGTGTGAAAAGTGCGGCGCTTCCCTGAGTCCCGATGAACTCATCCATCCCCGCTCGGTGTTGAGCGGGAATGCGCCGGTGAAAAAAGAAACCAGACACTGGTACCTGCCTTTGGATAAATATGAACCCTGGTTGCGTGAATGGATCCTGGAAGGACACAAGGACGACTGGAAGATCAATGTTTACGGGCAATGCAAGTCATGGATCGACCACGGCCTCAATCCCAGGGCCGTCACCCGCGATCTGGACTGGGGGGTTAAAGTGCCCCTGCCCGAAGCTTCCGAAAAGGTGCTTTACGTCTGGTTTGATGCCCCCATCGGCTATATTTCCGCTTCCAGGGAGTGGTCGGAAATTACGGGAAAAAACTGGGAACCCTACTGGAAAGACGAAAAATCCAGGCTCATCCACTTCATCGGAAAAGACAACATCGTTTTTCATTGTATCATCTTCCCGTCGATGCTGAAAAAAGAAGGAAGTTTTATTCTGCCCGATAACGTACCGGCTTTTGAATTCATGAACCTCGAAGGGGAAAAAATTTCCACTTCCAACAACTGGGCCGTGTGGCTGCATGAATACCTGGAGGAATTTCCGGACATGCAGGACGTACTCAGGTATGTTCTTACGGCCAATGCCCCGGAAACCAAGGACAACGACTTCACCTGGAAGGACTTCCAGGCCAGGAACAACAACGAACTGCTGGCCATCTTCGGCAACTTCGTGAACAGGACGCTTGTGCTCACCCACAAGTATTTTGATGGAAAAACGCCTGCCGTGGAAGACCTCAACGACTACGACAAAATGGCGCTTGAAGGGATAAAGGGATTTCCGGCAAGGATATCTGCCAGCCTCGAAAGTTTCAGGTTCAGGGAGGCCCTCAATGAGATGATGAACCTGGCAAGGCTGGGCAACAAATACCTCACCGACTCTGAACCGTGGAAGCTGATGAAAACGGATGAGGGGAGGGTGCGAACGATACTGAACATCTCCCTGCAAATTTGCGCTAACCTCGCAGTGGTGGCACAACCCTTTCTCCCTTTCACCGCAGAAAAGCTCAGGAAAATGCTGAATCTGCCGGAACTTACCTGGAAAGATGCCGGCAACACCGGGCTTCTTCCCGATGGCCACGGTATTGAAAATCCTGTTCTTCTCTTCAGCAGGGTGGAAGATGAAACCGTTGAAGCGCAGGTGCTTAAACTGAAAAAGTCCAGGGAGGCTAATTTTGTTAAGGCGGCTGATATCAAACCTGCCAAAGAGAATGTGCAATATGAAGATTTTTCAAAACTGGATATCCGTGTTGCCAAAGTCTTGGAAGCGGAGAGAGTCCCGAAAACCGACAAGCTCCTCAGGCTCACCCTCGACACGGGTTTTGATACACGCACTGTGGTTTCGGGGATTGCCGGTTTTTATAAGCCGGAGGATATCGTGGGCAAAAAGGTATGTATGATTGTAAACCTGGCCCCGAGAACCATCAGGGGCATTGAATCGAGAGGGATGATCCTTTCGGCTGAAGATCCTTCGGGGAACCTTTGCCTGATAACCCCTTTCCTTGATTTTCCCAACGGAAGTAAAATAAAGTGATGCACAGGCATCAGGAACAAAACAGATTGTATGTCATACACTTACGATTATCCGCGCGCAGCTCTTACTGTGGATGCGGTGGTCTTCAGGCCTTGCGGTCAAAGTTACGAGCTGCTCCTGATCAGGCGGGCTCATTATCCTTTTGAGGGCATGTGGGCTCTTCCGGGAGGCTTTATCAACATGGATGAAACCCTGGAACAGGCTGTTGTACGTGAATTAGAGGAGGAAACGGGGCTCAGGGCCGAAGGATTGCAACAACTGCACGCCTTCAGTGATGTCAACAGGGATCCCCGGGGCAGAACAGTTACCGTGACCTTTTACGGAGTGGTATCCAGGGAAGGGTCACAGGTGAAAGGAGGCGATGACGCCGCCGAAGCAAAATGGTTTGACACTGATCACCTGCCCGAACTGGCTTTCGATCATATCCAGGCGGTGGAAATGGCACTCAGAAAGATCCGTTAAAGGCCGCCGGCCCTGAATCCTTATGGCATATATTCAATCATTGCGTTCACGATGTTGTCGGCCCCTTCAAAAATCTGCGCAATGTCAGCATCCAACATATAACAGGGAGTGGTGAATACCAGTTTCTCTTCATCTATGATCACTTCACCGTGGTCAGCTTCCATGTGTGAGCCTCCCATGGCAACGATAGCGTCAGCAGTGGCCTCATCATCGCCGATGGTGACTTCTACATCGCCCAATGCCCTGACTATAATCACCGGCGAAATGCATAATGCGCCGATGGGTTTTCTCTTTTTGGCAGTTTTTTTTATCGCTGCATCCACTTCGGGGTGCAATGAACAAGCTGCCCCGTTGAAGGCAAAATCAGACAGATTTTTGGCCACACCGAACCCACCGGGGAAAATGATTGCATCAAACCGGTCGGGGTCATATTCCGTCAAATTCCTGATATTCCCCCTGGCTATCCTGGCCGACTCCACCAGCACATTCCTGCTTTCTTCCATCACTTCGCCCGTGATATGGTTGATCACATGGTACTGGGGTATATCGGGTGCAAACACTTCATAATCGGCTCCGTTCTGCTTAATGGCCAGCAAGGTCAGGGTGGCTTCATGGATCTCTGCGCCGTCGAAAACGCCGCATCCGGAAAGTACAACAGCAAATTTTTTCATATTGATACTTTTTTAGGTCAGAATTCTGTTTAATGCTGCGAATTTAGCCATTTTACCTCAGTTAAAACCATTATTTTTGTCATAAATAATTCAGATGAAAACGAAAAAGGAAATTGTGGCCAACTGGCTTCCAAGATATACCGGAATGCCGCTTGAGTCGTTCGGCAAATTCATTCTTCTCACCAATTTTCACAATTATTTAGAGATGTTTGCCGAGATGAACAGCATCCGTATCCAGCACACTGACAGGCCGATGCCTGCCGTTTGTGCCGGAGATATCACCATGATCAAATTCAATATGGGGAGCGCCAACGCGGCCACTGTCATGGACCTTCTCAGCGCCATTGAGCCCCGCGCCTGCCTTTTCCTTGGGAAATGCGGCGGGTTAAAGAAAAAAAACAAGCTGGGCGATTTCATTCTTCCTATTGCCGCCATCAGGGGAGAGGGTACCTCCAACGATTATTTCCCGCCCGAAGTGCCGGCTTTGCCCGCCTTCAGCCTGCAAAAAGCGATCTCCACTGCCATACGCGAGGCAGGAAAGGATTACTGGACAGGAACGGTTTACACTACCAACAGACGGGTTTGGGAACACGATGACCGCTTTAAAAAATATCTACGCAAAACCCGTTGTATGGCCATCGACCAGGAAACTGCCACCCTCTTCAGCGTTGGCTTTTTCAATGAAATACCCACAGGGGCCCTGCTGCTTGTTTCCGACCAGCCTATGATTTCATCCGGTGTGAAAACAGAAACCAGCGATGCAAAAGTCTCCGATGAATATACGGAACTGCATCTGAAAACCGGCATCGATGCCCTGATGCAACTCATAGAAGGTAAATTGACAGTGAAACACCTGAAATTCTGATCCCCTGAAAAATGCCTGTATCCTCATTCGAAAATATCATCAAAACGCTTGAAAAGAAGATTTATCATCCGGTATATTTCTTCTGTGGCGAGGAACCTTATTACATTGACCTGCTTTCGGATTATATCGAAAATAATATTTTAGATGAAGCCGAACGGGAATTCAATCAAACCGTGATTTATGGAAAAGATTCGGATGTAAACACCATAATGTCGTATGCCAAACGGTTCCCGATGATGGCCGACCACCTGGTTTTGATTGTGAAGGAGGCGCAGGCCGTGGAAAAAATTGAGGAACTGGCAAAATACCTTGCCAACCCGGTATCCACGACCATTTTGGTAATATGTTACAAATATGCCAAAATTGACAAACGGAAAAAATTCTTCAGTGAAATCAAAGAAAAGGGAATTTTCTTTGAATCTGTCAAAATCTATGAAAATCAATTGCCTGCATGGATATCCAATTATGTGAAGGATAAAGGTTACAGAATAACCGGCAAGGCTGCCGCCATGCTGACCGAATTTTTAGGCGCCGATCTGGGAAAGGTGGTGAATGAGATAAATAAGCTGATCATCAATACCGGCGAAGGAAAGGAGATCAACGATGTGCTGGTGGAGAAATCCATCGGGATCAGTAAAGACTATAATATTTTTGAACTTCAGAACGCACTGGCAACCCGGAATCATTTCAAGTCATACAGCATTGCGCGGTACTTTGCTGCGAACCAAAAGGATAATCCGTTTATCCTCACCCTGATCATGCTGGGAAGTTTCTTTACCAAAGTACTGATATACCATCATCTTAATGACAAGACGGACAGGGCGGCAGCCGCTTCACTGTCTGTTGCGCCATATCACCTTGGCGATATCAAAAAGGCGACCTCTTCCTTTTCACCTAAGAAAACAGAGCATATCATTTCTCTTCTTCGTGAATACGATATGAAAGCCAAAGGCCTTAACAATGTTTCCACCCCCGGCGGGGAACTGCTCAGGGAGTTGATCTTTAAAATACTAAATTCCAACTGACAGGGAAAGAATCCCGGATATTCCGGGGTTTTACATTTGTTTTTTTTATTTCTTTGCGGATCAAATTTATGTGAAATGAATATTGCGCAACATAAAACTGCCGTTTTTCTCCTGTTTTTTTCATTGATGCTGATATCACAGGCTGTATTTGCACAGTACGGCACGGTCAGGGGCTTTGTGTACGAACAGGAATCCGGTGAGCCTGTCATTTTTACCAATGTTTACCTTCAGAACACCTCGTACGGTTCATCTACCGATGTAAACGGATATTTTGTCATTTCGAAAATACCCGCGGGCAATTATCTGCTGCTGGTTACTTACTTAGGTTTCGATACACTGAAAATAGATGTTTCTATAAAACCCGACGAAATCATCACCAGGAAACTTTTCCTGGAAAAGGCAAGCTATACCCTTGAGCAGGTTCAGGTCACCGCCGAAAGAGAGGAAGCACAAACGGAAACACGAACCTCGGTGGTGAAGATTACGCCCAAGCAGATCAAGCAAATACCCACCATCGGAGGGCAGGCCGACCTGGCGCAGTACCTTCAGGTTCTTCCGGGGGTGGTCTTCACCGGCGATCAGGGCGGGCAGCTTTATATCCGTGGCGGCTCACCCGTGCAGAACAAGGTGCTCCTCGACGGGATGATCATTTATAACCCGTTCCACTCCATCGGGCTGTTCTCCGTGTTTGACACCGATATCCTCCGGAATGCCGATATTTATACAGGCGGCTTCGGCGCCGAATATGGCGGCAGAATATCTTCTGTGATGGACATTACCACACGCGACGGAAACAAAAAGCGATACTCCGGAAAAGCAGGAGCGTCCACTTTCGGGGCCAACCTTATGGTGGAAGGCCCCATAAAAAAGCAAACCGACAATAGCGAAGGCAGCTCCTCCTTTATCCTTTCGGTTAAAAATTCCTACCTTGAACAATCTTCGGAAACCTTCTATAAATATGTGGATGAAGACGGACTGCCCTTTAATTACACCGACCTTTACGGCAAGGTGTCCCTTCTGGGTTCCAACGGGAGTAAAGTGAATTTCTTTGGATTTAATTACACTGACAAAGTAAACGACTACAGGGCTTTGTCAGACTTTAGCTGGAACAGCTTTGGCGGGGGTACAAATTTTGTGATTATCCCGGGTACCTCTCCCATACTGCTGGAAGGCAGGATAGCCTACTCCAAGTACGACATAACCCTGAACGAAGAGAATTTCCCCGAAAGAAGCAGTTCCATCAACGGTTTTAACATGGGCCTCGACTTCACTTATTTCATTGGCAGGGATGAACTCAATTACGGCATTGAAATGCTTGGTTTTAAAACAGATTACACCTTTTACAACCTGGTGGGAACCGAAATCTCACAGGTGGAAAACACCACTGAACTTGGCGTTTACTTCAAGTACAAACTGACCGCCGGCAAATGGCTCATCGAGCCCAGTATAAGGATGCACTGGTATGCTTCCCTCTCCAATCTTTCCCCGGAACCGAGGCTGGCAATGAAATTCAATGCCTCTGACAGATTCAGGATGAAAGCCGCCATGGGACTGTATTCTCAAAACCTTATAAGCGCCAACTCCGACAGGGATGTGGTGAACCTGTTTTACGGCTTCCTGTCAGGTCCTGACAACCTCCCGGATGAATTTGACGGAGAGGATATTACCCATAAACTCCAGAAAGCCGGACATCTCATCTTTGGAGTGGAATACGACCTTGCTAAAAATTTGTATGTTAACCTGGAAGGATATTACAAGAACTTCTCACAACTCACCAACATCAACAGGCAAAAGCTGTATGATGAAAACGAATACCCCGGGCAGCCCGACATCCTCACCAAAGATTTCATCGTTGAAAGAGGGCATGCAAAGGGGCTGGATCTCAGCATGAAGTACGACTATAACCGGTTTTATTTCTGGACTGTTTATTCTTTAGGATATGTCCTCAGGGAATATGAAGATGCCAAAGGCAATATCAGGGAATATAATCCCCATTATGACAGGAGACACAATGTAAATCTGGTAGGCACTTACATTGCCGGCAAAAAATATGACTGGGAATTTACTGCCCGGTGGAATTTCGGCTCCGGATTCCCCTTTACCCTCACCAGGGCTTTTTACCCTCTTATCTCTTTTATGGACGGGATTTATACCGATTATACCCGGGTAAATGAAGAGCTGGGAATACTATATGACGATCTGAACGGGGGTCGTCTGCCTACCTACCACAGGCTAGATTTAGGCATCAAAAAGAAATTTGAATTAGGAAGATACTCCAACCTGGAAATTATCGGTAGTGTTACCAATGTTTACGACAGGGAAAATGTTTTTTACCGCGACAGGGTCACCGGGGAAACAGTATATCAGCTCCCCATCATGCCGAGCCTCGGGGCTTCCATTACGTTTTGATTTTTT
>JAFGME010000176.1 GCA_016927695.1 Bacteroidales bacterium | reverse complement strand
TGACAGGCAGGCATTCTAACCAGGCTGAACTACCGGACCAAAGAACAATATTTTTAACGCCCCGAACCCGTCCCGAGCCTTCGGGATGACAGGCAGGCATTCTAACCAAAGCAAACTAATGAACCTTTTTCCTTTTTGGAGGTGCAAAATTAAACTAATTTTTTATACCAGCAAAAAATATTTTAGATTTTTATCAAGGCAAACAGACCTGCAAAGGATTGATGTAAATATACTATTTTTGACAAAATAAATTCACGTTGTCCCTGTTTGCCAGGTGTGTCCTGACAGGTTGGTTTATTTAATGTTTTCAAAATGTATCGCAAAATTATCACTCTGTCATTCGTCCTTGTCTTTACGGGTTCTTTCGCACAGGAATACAAGGAGTTCAAGGACTTCTACTATGATGTGGAGAGGAACTCCAGAATATTTACACAGGGCAGCGTCAATGTGGACCGGATACGCGGCTCAATGTACCTTTCCCGTGATTTCCTTCAGGGGAGCATGCTGATGAAAGACAGTACCCTTGTTGGCAATGTGGCATTCCGTTATAACATTTTCACCGACCAGGTTGAGTTTTTTGTGATCAAAGAAAGCGGACTGAAGGACCGGATTGTTGATGACGACGGCAACATGTTCGCTGCCAGGGTGGAATATATCCCAAAGGACACCTTTACCATTGCCCTTCCTTTTGAAGTGAAAGAGGTGGTGATGGGCAACAGGAAAATGCTCTATCTTTTGGCTATCAAAGGAAAAGGAGGGAAAAATTATCTCACATCCGGTTATTTCGAAGTGCTTACCGATGGGAAGTGTCAATTGCTTCTTCGCCGGGAAGTGAACATTGAAGTGCATTCTTTTGTGCCCTACTATGGCGGCGGAGGCGGAGACGGAAGCAGTTATTTTGCCAGATACGAAAAGCTGTATTACCGGATGGAAAGCGGACCTGCCACCCACTTAAGGAAAAGCCGGCGCAACCTGCTTCGTATTATGGGTGACAAAAAAGCAGAGATGTCTGAATTTATCAGGCGCGAAAAGATCAATTTCGGCAGTTATGTAGACCTGGTGAAAGTTTTTGATTTTTATAATAAGATAAGCAATGGATAACAAATATCTGTCTCTCATTCTGTTTTTCCTGATGGTCAGCACAGTAAGCAACGGCCAAAAGGGGAGGCCATTTGTTACCAAAGTTGATCTGAACATCAATGGAGACAGGGTGATTGTGGATTACGACCTCTGCAACACAGTTCAGGGCAGATCTTATCATATTGACCTGCTTATGATCGACGAACGTTTTAACCTCATCCATCCTGATACGGTCTGCCGGGATATAGGCCCGGAAGTGTATGGAGGGGAGGGGAAGCAGATGATCTGGGATGTGAGGAAAGACCCAAAGGTGCTCAGGGGCAACTACAAACCTGCAATCATGATAAACGGCATCTGGGAAAGCGGCGCAAAGGGCGGGCCTGCGAATGCATTCCTTTCTGTGCTTTTTCCGGGTTTGGGGGATTATTATGTCAGCAATGTCAGGAAAAGGAAGATCAAACCCTGGTATATCTCCCTGGCATCGGCCGGGTTGATCGGATTAAGTTTTACCGCAGGAAACAACAGGCAAAAGGAAACAGTTTACAGTTCCCAGATCAACAAGCGGTGGGAGTGGGACCCTAACACCAGCCATTGGTTTGTCGTAACTGAAGTGCACGATTTCACTTATGAGGGGGAAACCCTGTACTGGCTTTTTCCTTATGATCAGGAAATATTTCTCGGCGCAGGAGCAGCCATCTGGCTTGCCGATATCATCTATGTGTGGGCCAAAGGGGGTCAGAATGAAAAGATCAGAAAAAGCAAACTGTTGAACATGCCTGGTGTGCAGGCAAACATGTACGCCCATCCATCCGGCGCCGGGGTGCGCCTTACCCTGAGACTTTGAAATCCTGCTTCTGTCTCCTGAAAGAACATGATTTCAGGCTTCTGAATAAAACTCCGGCCTGCCACATTTTTACCTGAAGGGGCAACCCTCACTGCCTTTATAATGTCTTATTGCAGTGTTGATCATGGAATTTAATAATTTAATTAGTTAAATAACAGCGGATATGAAAAAAGCACTTCTATTCTTAATTGCGTTATTGATGATCCAGTCAGGTTTTTCCCGCAAACTTATCTGGATTGATTGTGAAGAACCTTCAGATTTGCAAAAAATGGCGGAAGATCAGGGAATGACCGTGCATTATATGTCTGAAAACTTTGTGATTGCAAGTGTTTTGGATGATTTTAAAGGAGATTTCAAACTATTGGATGAAAATGCCTGGGTAAATGGCATCCATTATTATGTTTCTGCATTCAATAAAAGAGTTGAGGCGGATTATACCGCTTCTCTTGATGCTGAAGTTGAAATTCTGCTGACTTATAAAGATTTCCTGGTACTGAAAACCTCAGGAAATGTGATCGTAAACCCTCCGGTTGACGGGTCACTGATTGCATTGAAAAAGGCAGGGATAAGACTTCCGGAAAGAAGTTTCAGTCATCAGAAGGGCTCCCTGTTAGCGGATCCTGAGATCATCGCCATGATGGAAGACGTGGACACCGTGCTTTACCTGACCAACCTGCAGCATCTGCAGGATTACGGCACGCGCAATGCATACACACCTCAGGCAGTGCAGGCACAGAACTGGATCAAACAGCAGTTTGAAAGCTATGGCTACCCCGTGGCGCTCTTTGATTTCCCGATGCCGGGAGGGGCTGCCAGCGACAATGTGATTGCGACAAAAACGGGCGCCAAATACCCGGATGAATATGTTGTGATAGGGGCCCATTACGATTCATACAGTTTTTCCGGAGCAGCCCCCGGCGCTGATGACAATGGCACCGGAACCTGTGGCGTAATGGAGGTGGCCCGCGTAATGAGCCAGTATGATTTCGACAGGACGATATTATTTTGTGCCTGGTCGGGTGAAGAATACGGCCTATATGGCAGTGAAGCCTACGCCGAATGGGCTTCGGGCCAGGGGATAAACATCCTCGGCTACTTTAATATTGACATGTGCGGTTACAGGCATCCGGGCGACGACATACACACCGATGTGATTGCCCCTGCTTTTGCCCAGCCACTTGTTGCATTCTACATGGATGTTTGCTCGGTTTACCTGCCTGATTTCGGTGTTTTTCAGGGCGCCCTGAGCGGAGGCGACAGCGATCATACCTCCTTCAACAACAATGGTTATATGGGTATTTTCCCGTTCGAAGACAGCCAGAATTACAGTCCTTATATCCACTCCCCCGACGACATCATCGGCACCAGCGTGAACAGCCTTGAGATGGCGCTGAATTTCACCCGGGCCATGGTTGCCTCGGTTGCCACTATGGCCAACTGGCTGGCCCCTCCGCAGAACCTGACGGCCATTCCGGGTGATGAAACCGTTGAACTGAGCTGGGATGCCATGCCTGACATCGATTATTACAATGTTTACAGGAACAATGAAACGGCGCCTTACGGATCCACTACCGATCCTTTCTTCATCGACTCTGCCGTTGAGAATTTCGTGACCTACACCTATTATGTAACTGCCATTTATTCGGGTTCCGGCGATGAATCCAACCCCTCAAACACCGTGGAGATCACCCTGCTGCCTCCAATGGCATTTCCTTTCACAGATGATTTTGAATCCGGCGCTTTGTATTGGAGTTTTGAAGGTACATGGGGTCTTTCCACTGCACAATACCATTCCGCAGGCCACAGCATCACCGAAAGCCCGACCGGCAATTACGGGAACAACAAGGATATGAGCGCTGTTCTTTATGCTTTCAGCCTTGAGAATGCGACTGCGGCATCCTTCTCTTTCTGGACAAAATACGCTTTGGAAGAAGGATATGATTACACCTATCTGCAAATTTCCACCAACGGAACCAGTTGGGTCACCCTTGATACCTACAATGGTAGCCAAAGCTCATGGATACAAAAGAGTTTTCCGCTTGGTAATTATCTTGGAGAACCCTTTGTTCAGATACGGTTTAAATTTGAGAGTGATGTTTATGTTGCCGAAGATGGTTTGTATATAGATGATTTTGAGATATTTGCAGTGATTCCGGGGGTAGGTATGGCAGATTTGCCGGAGGTTGCAAACAGATTCAGTTGCTTTCCCAACCCGGCGTCAGGGCAGGTGGTGTTTAATTTCGAAGCGGACGAAAGCGGCTATTATGAAATTCAAATATTCAATGCGGGAGGTGAGCCGGTAGAAACCATCCGTGGCTTTGCAGTAGCCGGCAAACAGTCGGTAAGAGCGGACCTGAACCGGCTTCCGGCAGGACCGTATTTCTCAAGGATCATTCTCAGCAACAAAACAGAGATTACCAAAGTATTGATATCCAGATAATTCTTATTTATCAGGGATAGGGCTGTTTTCGGGGGAGTACCTGCAGACAGCCTTTTCTATATTTTTATCTGTAGCGCTTTACCTTCCTCTACGCACAGACATTCTATCCCCTGGCCGGAAGATTCTTCAATCATTTTATCACAAAAACGGGCTGAGTTTGAGGAGTCTAAAATGAGCGTTCTGAAGCCTTTCAAATTCATGAGGGCGAACAGGGTTACTTCAGGTTCATTGGAAAGGATGACCGTCTCAACCGTTACTTCCCCGTTTGGAAAGCATGTTTTATCTTTTCCATTGATCAGCAGCAGTTTATGATCGCAGAATTGTACATAATCGCCTGATTTACAAAAAAAAGCGCCGGAGGTATCAGAGGAGAGGCCCATCAGGGACGGCCGTTTGATCCCATGCATCCACCAGTGGTTTCTGATATGGTAATCCAGTTTTCGTTTATCGGTAAGGAGGGCCGAATCGGCAAGAAATACATGGGAATCGCCCGAAATAAAATCCAGGGCCGTACTGTTCCTGACATTGTAAACGACAATCCGGCTGTCTGAGAGTGTTTTATTTTTATCCAGGATGAAGGAAAGATTGATCAGAATGGCCGGGATCAGAATGAGTTTAATGGCAGATATACTAAATTTTTGAGCCCAGATGAGGAAACCTGAGATCAGGACGAATATCAGCAAAGCTTCCGTTCCGCTTATCCAGACCCCTCTTAATGTCGAGAAAGGGAGATCCTCAATGAAACTTACCGACAGATGCAGCCCCTGAATGGTTAAAGAAAGAGCTGTGGAGATAATATCTGTAATCACCGGCAGGGCAGAGGTCATGAAGGTGAGCAACCCTGAGTATATGATGACCACAGAAGCCGGAATGGCCAAAAGGTTGGTGAAGAGAAAGAGATTGGGGAACTGGTGGAAATATAGCAAACCCAGAGGGAAGGTGAAAAGTGTGGCGGCTATTGAAACACAGGTGATTCCCCATACCTGTTTGAGAATCACATTTCGAGGGGAATATATTTTTGAGATCATGGGATACACCACAAGTATCCCTGCCACAGCAAAATAGGAAAGCTGAAATCCGACTTCCCTGAGAATAAAAGGATTGGCCAGGAGCAGGAAAAATGCCGAGGCGGCCAGGGAATTGAAGGCGCTGATGTTTCTCCCCAGCGACTGTCCGATAAGGATAAAGGAGAACATGGCGGCAGCCCGTTGCACAGAAGGTGAGAACCCGGTAATCAGCGCATACAGCCACAGAACAAGAAGGAGGATTATTGTTTTGATGATCCTCAGTCGGCTGGTTTTATTCAGAAACCTCAGTATATTGCTGATGATTACATAGATGATTCCGACATGGAGGCCTGAAATACAAAGAATATGCATAGCCCCTGAAGAAGAGAAGGCGCTTTTGGTTTCCGGATCGAGGATCTCATCATAACCCAGCAATATGGCAGAAGCAACCGCATATTCCCGGGCACCCAGGTTTTTTCTTTCAAGTACACTCAGTAAATAACTGCGGGCGCTGAAACCGAAGGATTTGACCAGGTTACCGTGCCCCTTGTCCAGGAGCTCCCAGTCTGTTTTTTTTGCATACCCCTGAAAATAAATTCCTTTACTTTCAAGGAAAGATCTGTAATCGAATTCGCCGGGGTTTAACGGAGCCGGTATTTCCCTGATGCGCGACCTGACCATGAGTCTGTCGCCATAATCCAGGCTGAGTCCGGCGCTGTCCTTTTCAAGATAAAACAGCATTTTTGCCTCTGCCGGCATCCAGACCGAGTCGTAACGGGCATACAGGCCTTTTGCCATCAGCCTTACAGAATTAACCCTTTCAGAAGCGGGTTCGGTTAATTCGATAATGTATGTTCCTGACAGTGTAACATCAATGTTTTTTCCCGGGGTTTTCCGCATCTCTGAGTGTGTCATCGAAAGCCCAAATCCTGAAAAAATAAAAAAAACATGAATGATAATACCGCCTGCCCATCTGTAGCTGTATCCGGCCTGCCTGCCAATGAAAAACAAAACTGTACTAAAAACCGGCAGAATGGCGATTAGCGCTGACCCTGGTATGTAGGCAGGAAATGTCAAAAAAATGACAATACCTGCCATAAAAGGAAGCGTTATCCTCAAAAAAGGGTTTTGACTTAGGAAAAACATTGCGCAAGATAGTAAAAATTTTAAAGTTCAGAAGTAGATTTTGACTTTTTATCCCTGATTTAATGAACTTCAGAAGAAATTCAGGGTTAGGATACATGGATTATGTTTGCTTTGTCACGGAAAAGAAAGTTTAATGTTTAAAGCAATAATGAAATGAAAAGTGCAGTATTCGGATTGATGATGACCGGCTTTATTTTTTACGGCGGCTATCTTGGAGCGCAGGACGACAATGAACCCAGGTATCTTCTGACAGGCAATGACGGCAATGTGCATATTTCCGGTTTCGGGGCGCCCATCATCGGGTTTGGCTCTGTCGAAGGGAACTTTGCCGTGTATAATGGCGGCGGCGGGGCCGTTCTCCTTAACCAGACCTTTTATGCCGGCGGTTATGGGATGGGCCTTTCCACACAACATTCAATTGACATACTCACCCTGACCAACAGCCAGGGGAAGGAGGTCACCTATGAGGATTTACATACCCATTTCGGGCATGGCGGATTTTGGTTTGGTTACATCCATAAGCCTGAAAAAGCTGTCCACTTTGCGGCAAGCGCTAAACTGGGATGGGGAAGCATAAGTCTGACAGAACAGGATTTTGGTGAGGATGTTTACGATAATGTTGTGTTGGACAATGTTTTTGTTGTTCACCCTCAGGCAGAGCTGGAACTGAACCTGCTGAAATGGTTTAAGATGAATATCGGAGCGGGATACCAGTTTGTTGCCGGGGTGGATAAAAAATACAAAGATGCTTCGGGCAACAGGGTGAATTTTTTTAATGCTTCTGATTTTTCAAAGCCCCAGCTTACCGTGTCACTTCTGTTCGGGGGCTTTGGCGGGGTAAAATAATACAAATTAAACAACCAACCACAAATTGAATAAGATGAAAAGTATTTTAATCATCATGTCAGCATTATTTTGCCTGAAGATGGCAATAGCACTACCGGACAACGATCCGGCAGAGGAGGGGGTGAAAAAAACCCTGAGCGGATATATCCGTGATGTATCCACCGGTGAGGACCTGCCGGGTGCAACAGTATTTATTGAGGAACTTAAAACAGGCACCACAGCCAATATGTATGGATTCTACTCCATAAGTCTGAACCCGGGAACATATTCGGTGGTGTTTACCTACATCGGTTTTCAAACACACCGGATGGTAATCGATCTGACCGGTTCAGACATCACATACAATGTCGATCTTGAAATTGCCAGTGAAGTACTTGACGAGGTGGTGATCACGGGTGAGGCTTTGAACGAAAACGTAACCCAGGTGGAGATGAGTTCCATAAAAATGGATGTGAAGACCATCAGGAAGATCCCCGCCCTCATGGGTGAAGTGGACATCATCAAGGCCATACAGCTGCTCCCGGGAGTGCAATCGATCAGCGAGGGAAGCAGCGGATTCAGCGTAAGAGGGGGCAGTATCGACCAGAACCTGGTATTGCTGGATGAGGCCACGGTGTACAATGCATCCCATCTCATGGGCTTCTTTTCGGTATTCAATAACGATGCCATCAAGGATGTGAAGCTTTACAAAGGCGACATCCCCGCTTCAGCCGGCGGCAGGCTGTCGTCATTGCTGGATGTGCGGATGAAGGATGGAAGCGATAAAAAAATTACCGGTACCGGAGGAATAGGAACCATTTCAAGCCGACTTACCCTGGAAGGGCCGCTGCAGAAAGACAAAGCCTCTTTCGTTATTTCGGGAAGAAGAACCTATGCCGATCTTTTTCTCAGGCTCTCGAGCAATGAAGATCTACGCGATAACATCCTCTATTTTTATGATTTCAACGCCAAGGTGAATTATGAGATCGATGAAAACAACAGGGTGTTCCTTTCGGCATATTATGGCAAGGATGTTTTCAAGAATCCTGATTTCAGAATGGGATGGGGCAACCGCATCCTTACGGCCCGTTGGAACCACCTGTTTTCAAAGAAACTGTTTTCGAATTTCACCCTGATACACAGCGATTTTGACTATGAGTTGGGAGTGCCGGAGGGAAGCGCTGAATCATTCAGCTGGATGGCCAATTTAAGGGATTACGGCTTCAAATCCGACCTGACGTATTACATTAACACCGAAAACACTTTAAGGTTCGGTTTCAGCGGCATTTACCATAAATTTAAGCCCGGAAGGGCCGTTGGTTTGGGAACGGACACATTTTTCGGAGAATACGAGGTGCAGGAAAACAATGCCTTTGAGTCGGCAGTGTATGTCAGCAACGAACAGAAATTTTTCGGGAACCTCACCCTGAAGTACGGCCTCCGGTTCAGCCATTTCCAGAATGTGGGCGCCTCCACCATTTATAATTATGATGACAGCTTCAATGTGACGGATTCCACTGTTTATGAAACGGGCGAATTTTTCAGCCCGTACTACGGACTGGAGCCCAGGATCGGCCTTGCTTATATGCTGAACGAGTTTTCCTCAATAAAAGCCAGTTACTCAAGGACCAGGCAATATATCCATCTGGCACAGAATTCTACAGCGGGTACACCCCTTGATGTCTGGTTCCCTTCATCTCCCAATGTTAAGCCGCAGATCGCCGACCAGTATGCGTTGGGTTATTTCAGGAATTTCAGGAAGAATACCATCGAAGCTTCGGTGGAAGCGTATTACAAGAAGGTAGACCATGCCATTGATTTCAAGGATCATGCCGACCTGCTGCTCAACAAATATTTTGAGGGTGAACTTCGTTTCGGTGAATCCTGGTCATACGGACTTGAATTCCTTGTCAATTACAATCTCGGCAAGGCAAACGGATGGGTCAGCTATACCCTCTCAAAGACAGAAAGGAAATTCGATGACATCAATTTCGGCAGGGTATATCCTGCAACCTACGATAAACCACATGACGTGTCCATCGTATTGAATTATGAACTCAGCCGGAGGATCACCATGGGGGCCACCTGGGTATATTCCACAGGATCAGCGGTTACTTTTCCCACAGGTCGTTTTGTTTATGGAAACAAGATAACTCCGGTGTTCTCTGACCGCAATGAATACCGTATGCCCGACTACCACAGGCTTGATTTTTCCATCACACTGCGCGACAGGGAACAGCCGGGGAAAAAGTGGTATGGCGAATGGAACCTGAGCGTCTATAACGCCTATGCAAGAAAGAATCCCTGGGTGATCAACTTTGTTCAGGATGAAAATGATCCTTCGAAGTCGTACGCTGAAATGACTTACCTGTTCAGCATTATCCCATCCATTACCTATAATTTCCATTTTTAATTCTCAATAAAGCAGCAAGAAAAATGAAAAACATAATAACCATAGCAGCGCTTCTAATCGTAGTTGCAGCCTGCACTGAGAAAATCGACATTGAATTAGACAGCAGTTATTCAAGGCTGGTTGTGGAAGGTCACCTGACCAATGACACAGGGATACATTGGGTCAGCCTGTCGAAAACCACCGATTATTTCTTTAACGATCCTCCGCCGGTGATCACCGGGGCCACAGTAATGTTAGCGGATGATGCGGGTGTGGAGATTGCCCTCACGGAGCATCCGGTCACCAGGGGAAGATATGAAACCCCGGACTTTTTTTACGGGGTTCCCGGGCGTACCTACACCCTCGAAATAGAGTTGCCGGAGCCGGTGAATGATCAGAAACACTATGAGGCCTCATGCAGGCTGCGCCCTGTGGCAGGAATTGATACGATTGCAGTGGAGTATGACGATAACTGGGAGGCTTTCGCCGTGAAGATTTATGCCCAGGAGCCTCCCACTACCGACTACTATGCATTCCAGGTCATCAAAAACGGAAAACTGATTTCAGATACCATCACTGAAGTGTGGGTTTCTGACGACAGATACTTTAACCCACATTGCAGCTTAATGCGCTAAAATTCAAAAAAAATCTGTTAATAACCCTGAATTTATTAACAACG
>JAFGME010000175.1 GCA_016927695.1 Bacteroidales bacterium | reverse complement strand
TAAATTGATCCCTTTTTGCCATTTTTAAATAATTTTGTTAATTGATTTTTACTTAAAAGTGGTCAACGTATTTCAGGCATTGACAAGATGTTGATGCCTGAATAAAACAGTTCAGGCCAAAATCAGAAAAATGATGGATTATACACCCTCTTCACAACGATACAATGAAATGCTTTACAGGCGTTGTGGCCGCAGCGGCCTGAAACTGCCCGCCATTTCATTAGGACTCTGGCATAACTTTGGCGCAAACGACGACTTTGCCAACAGCCGGAATATGCTCCGTTCTGCCTTCGACCTGGGCATCTGCCATTTCGACCTGGCCAACAATTACGGAATACCGGCAGGTTCGGCTGAAATCACTTTCGGTAAAGCTCTGAAACAGGACTTTGCCGCCCACCGCGATGAACTCATCATCTCCACAAAAGCCGGATGGGACATGTGGCCCGGGCCCTACGGAAACTTCGGCTCACGAAAATATCTCATCGCCAGCCTTGACCAAAGCCTGAAAAGGATGGGACTGGATTATGTTGACATTTTCTACCATCACCGCCCCGATCCCGAAACACCCCTGGAAGAAACTATGGGAGCCCTGGCACACCTCGTTCATGCAGGAAAAGCCCTGTATGCAGGAATATCCCAATACTCCCCGGAACAAACCCGGAAAGCCTCTGACATACTCCGCAGTCTGGGCGTTCCGTTGCTGATACACCAGCCCCGCTACAACATGTTCGACCGGTGGATAGAACCCGAACTGTTAAACGTTCTGGAAAAAGAGGGTGCAGGATGTATCGTTTTCTCCCCGCAGGCACAGGGATTGCTTTCCAGCCGCTACCTGAAAGGATTTCCGGCAGATTCAAGGGCCGTAAAGGATGGCCGTTTCCTGAGTCAGAAAAACATCACTGAAGAGAAACTGAAAAAAATTCATTGCCTGAACAAGCTGGCATTGGAACGCAAACAGTCCCTGGCGCAGATGGCAGTGGCCTGGGCGCTGAGAAAACCACAGGTGACCTCTGCCCTCATTGGCGCCAGCCATGCAGACCAGATCGATGATGTGGCAGGGGTGGTGAAGAATATGTCTTTCACTGAAAATGAAATTTCTTCCATTGAAAATATTCTTTCCGGACAATAGTTCTTCTTTCATTCAAAATGCCCGCTGTATAGGCCACTGAAAAAGTGCCTTGCATTGATCCCCAGGCTGCGGTTTTTATACCCTCCTTCCTGTACGATCATTGTTGGAAGTTTTAACTGCCCGATCATTCTGCCGTTTTCCCCGAAGTCTTCTGCCCTGAGTGTCCATGTGCCGGTTGGATCGTCTTTGGCAGTGTCGAGGCCAAGCGCTATGATCAGATAATCAGGTTTGAATTTCCGAACCGCACCCAATGCTTTCGTGAGAGTTTCACGGTATGCTTTTCCATCCAGTTTTTCGGGAAGAGGGTAATTGATGTTGTACCCCAAACCATCACCTTCACCCGATTCTTCCTTAAATCCGCTGAAATACGGATAGGCAAATGAAGGATGTCCATGTATGGATACTGTCAGAACATCACAACGGTTGTAAAAAATCTGCTGCTGGCCGTTGCCATGATGGTAATCGATGTCCAGTATCGCTACCTTTCCATATTTGTTTAGGAATTCTGCTGAAATGGCGTTGTTGTTGAAATAACAAAAACCTCCGAAAACAAACCGCTCTGCGTGATGCCCGGGAGGCCGCGTCAGAACGTAGGTAAGCCGGGTTCCTTCCAGCAGTTCATTCGCCGCGGTGAGTGAGCAATTCACCCCCCAGCGGGCGGCAAGGTAAGCGTTGCTGTTCAGGGGTGTAAAGGTATCTATACAATAATATCCGGCCCTGACTGAAAGTTCTTTGGGAGGACGGGCGCTGTTCCGGATCGGAAAAACATAGGGGTATACAGACTTGCCGGGAGGCAGGTTTTTGCAAACCCTTTTGAAATAATCAACATATCCGCGGTCATGGATGGCCAGAATACGTTTTTCATTGAACTCCTCCGCTTTTCCCAATCGGAATAAACCGGTTTTTTCAAGCTCTTTCCTGATGCTGTCAACCCTCACAGGTGATTCAACATAGCCTATGTCGCGGATGTGGTGTATGGAATGCCTGTCGTTGACAACCCAGAAGATTTTTTTCTTTTCGGGCAGCCCTGTCCTGAACATGGCCGGGTCTTTCTTTTTGACATACCTGAAGGGTCGAAGCCTAACATCTTCTGTGCCGACACTTTCAACCACCATCCTGTTGTATTCCTCCGGACAGTAATCACCATACTTCCTTTCCAGTATGGCAAGTATGATATTTTTCGCGGTTTCCGCCGGTATGGAGTCCCTGACGCCAAGACCGTCGAAAACAAGGTAAGGTGGGCAATCGTCATCCGGATTCACAGTGGTTTCATATCTTGTGCCAATGATAGGGCGTGCTCCGTACCTTTCATAAAATGCAAGTCTTTTGCTGTTTTGCTCCAAATGCTCCCCGTTGCTGCAAAGCGCCCGGTCGTCCGGCAGGCATTCGAAAAAGATCCCAATAGTATTCAATGCCTCTGCTTCCTCACGGAGCCTGTCATACAGCGCTCCGCCGACACCTCCTGAAGTTTTCCCCGGAGACACGGCAAGGTAATCAAGGTAACAGAAATGAAGGTCGGGCATGTACATGAACAAGGCAAAACCCCGGATGCTACTCCGGGAATCCTCGGCAACAAAAATATTCGCCTTGAATTTATATTTAATGGGATCAGTAAGCTGCAAGGCAATTTCATCTATTTTAGGCTGACTTAAATCCGGGAATTGTTGGAAAATGATCTCTTTTATTTTTTCCATCGTACGGATATTCACTTCCAAATGAGGGTTCCATATTTTTCTGATTCTCAGCATATAAAAGTTTTAGTAAAGATAGGATTATTTTTATTTTCATATTGACTTTTCTGAATTTATTCTGCATTCTTGATGGATTTCTGTAAATTTGCAGGCCAAAATAAGCTTTTCATTAAATTATAAAAATAATACTCATGGTGTTCGATCTTGACATGATCAAAGATGTGTACGCAGAACTGGCTGAAAGGATTGCCGCTGCAAGAAAAGTAACCGGAAAACCCCTTACGCTGGCGGAAAAAATTCTGTATTCCCATCTTGATGGCGGTATTGCCACAAAAGCATTTGAAAGAGGAAAATCTTACGTAGATTTCAGGCCCGACCGCGTGGCCATGCAGGATGCAACCGCCCAGATGGCGCTGCTTCAGTTCATGCAGGCGGGAAAGGATAAAGTTTCCGTCCCCTCCACTGTACACTGCGATCATCTGATCCAGGCCAGGGATGGCGCAAAAAAGGATCTGAAAACGGCGTTGGATACCAGCAAAGAGGTATTTGATTTTTTGGCTTCCGTTTCCAACAAATATGGCATCGGTTTCTGGAAACCCGGCGCAGGCATCATACACCAGGTGGTGCTTGAGAATTATGCCTTCCCGGGCGGAATGATGACAGGAACCGATTCGCATACCGTCAATGCAGGAGGCCTTGGCATGGTAGCCATTGG
>JAFGME010000174.1 GCA_016927695.1 Bacteroidales bacterium | reverse complement strand
TCGAAGCGCAGAACAATTACAAATCGGCCACAGGCATTTTCGGTTACCTCAGACCCGGATCAACCACGGCACATGCAGTAAAAACCAGGAAACTGCTGCTTTCTCTTCGGGATGAAGAACCTGCATTACAATTTGTGCATCCCCAAAGCGAACATTGGCTGGGCCAGAATTTCCCCAACCCGTTTACAACTTCAACCTCGATAGAATTATTCATCGCCAAAAAATCACATGCCGTGATCAGGATATTCAACACCCTGGGAGTGAAGTCGGGTGAAATCAACCTGGGCTCCCTTGAAGAAGGGAATTTCAGTCTTAAATATGCCAATCCCTATTTGACAGATTGCCTGTATTACTATACGCTTGATGTGGATGGTTACAAGGCGGGCACGAAGAAAATGATGGTTCGTAAATGAGATTATCAGAATCTCCCGGTTAATAATTTGTTGAAACGCAACTTATCCGCGATAATATCCATCTTAATTAATGTTTGCATGGCAGAAGTTCTTAACTTAGTGGTTTGATACAAACACGATAACCACAAGTGGACAAACAGGACATTGAACGGGTAATAGCAGGCTGCAAAAAGGGTAAAAGGCAGTCGCAGCAGGAGCTGTTCAACCTGTTTTCGGAGGAATTGTTCGGTGTGTGTTTGTACTACTCAAAGGATTATGCCGACGCGGAAGATTTGCTTCACGATGGGTTCATGAAGATATTTAAGAATATATCACAATTTCGTCACGAGGGTTCCATCCAGGGATGGATGAGAAAAGTGGTTGTGAACACTGCCCTTGAAAAATACAGAAAGAAAAATATACTGTATGCCGTGGGGGATGATTTCGATTTTGAGAAGGAGTTTGAACCGGTGAACCTGAACGATGAGGTCACGGTGGGGGACCTGATGGGATTTATCCGGCAGCTTTCACCCAAATACAGGCTTGTTTTCAACCTGTATGCCATCGAGGGTTACTCACACAGGGAGATCAGCGGGATGCTCGGTATCTCTGAGGGTACTTCGAAATCGAACCTGGCCAGGGCCAGGGCCATCCTTCAGAAAAAGGTGGAGAAGTATTATTATGGTAAATCCGTAAACAATGGATGATGTCGCAAAAGGATAATCATATTGACAGGCTTTTCAGCAGCCACCTCAGGAATCTGCGGGAAAAACCTCCTGCCGGCGCCTGGAACAGGCTCGACCATTCGCTCGGCATGCAAAGCAGGGCCCGTAAGATGTTGTTGTTCAGGCGTATCGCTGCAATTGCATTGATACTGATCGCTTTTGGCGCGGGCTATTTCTTCGGCTGGTACAACGGCGATGACAACACAGGTGAGATTGTTACCGTAAATAACGACACGATTGATAATTTGGTTGACAATCAAAGCGCTGTGGCTAATGGAGCTGACTTTTTTGTTCCTGATTCCCTTCCCGGAGAGAAAACTGAATTTGCAGGAGCGAATGAACCGTTAGATACGGAAAAGAACCGTATAACCGATAAAACAGAGCAAACATACATCACGGAAACCAGGCCCGCGGATGTTGAGCAGGCTACTTACGCCAACAGAAGCGCCAATCCTCTTGCCAAACTGGAAGTATTGAAACCGGAACAGTTGTCCTCCGGGTTGATCTATCTCCCGGGCAATATCAATCCAAGGTATTCTGAACCGGTTATCCTGTCATGGCCCGAGGAAAAAGATGTGATTTCTTACACCGATTATCCTGGAGTGAAAGATGGATCCGGTTCAAAATGGAGCCTGGGCGCCAATGCCTCTCCCTTGTATTCCTACAGGGTGATAGGCTCTTCTGATGCAGCAAATTCCGGAACAAAGGATTTGTACAATCAAAACGAACAGGGCATACTGGCATTTACCGGTGGGGTGAATGTGAATTACGAGATATTGCCGAAACTCGCGCTGGAATCAGGTTTGTATTATTCCAGGATCGGACAGGAGAACAATAACCCGCTGGTTTACAGCCAGGATGGTGACAGTTGGTATCTGTCAGCAATCAGCAGCTCGGCAGGCAATTTCAGCTCAGATATTGAAAACCTGCCCCGTGAGATAATCAAGATACAATCTGAGAAGGATTCCGTGGGATTCCAGGAATCCATTGATGCAAGTCTGGTTCAGAGATTCGAATACTTTGAGGTCCCGTTTTTTATGAAGTACAGGATTACAGGTGGTAAGCTGGGAGTCAATGTTGCCGGCGGATTCATTCCTGCTCTTCTTGTTGGCAGCACAAATTACCTCGAAGTTTCGGGAGTGAGGAATGAGGTTGATTCGCCTTCCGGATTGCGGGATATTTTGTATAATGGAGCCGTTTCCGTGGGAATGGAATACAGGCTGATGGAAAGTCTGAAGTTCAGTTTGCAACCCACTTTCAAATACTCATTTTCTTCATTGTTAAAGGGAGCTGAAACAAGTTACAATGCTTATTCCATCGGATGGCTGACCGGCCTTAGGTATGATTTTTAGGGGAAACTTCCCTTTCTTTTAGTGGGGAACCGTCCTTTCTTTTTCCAGCTCCCCTGTTTGTTAAAGGCCAGCGATTTAATTTTATAGGTTATCCCAATGGATAAATATGAATAATAGTCAAAATTGATTGCGTCCCATTTCACATCAAGTTTATCCTGTTGTGCCTGACGCAGGGCCAGATCGAGAGTGAACCTGTAAGTGCAGGCAATTTCGACGTATGCCTGTCCGCCGAAAAAATAAACGAACTCGGGAACGCCGGTTTTTTCCCTGGGCAGTTCCGGTTCAGTGGGATCTTTGAAAGTTCTTTTTGAGTCAAACAAAAACTGACCGATGCCTGCATAAACAACAGCGCCGGGTTTCGCACTGCAATCCGGGACCGACCATCCCCGTTTTTTTACGGGCCAGAAAATATTTCTTATATCTGCTCTTCCGTGAAAGTTATATTCAACAATGGATGCTTCAAAACTTGAATTGGAATTCTCGCCCTGAAACTGCCCGAACAGTAACTGCCCGCCCACTCCTATTTTGTGCTTCATAAAATGCTTAACCACAACAAGCCCGTAGCCCGGGCCGCTTTCTTTGGCGAGTTTTGAGGCAAAGTCGCTGTCGTAGATGCTGAGATCGCCAAAAAAGGAAGTAATGCCGAAGTTGACGTTGATGGAGTAATCTCTGAGAAGCTTGTTTTTGGGTGTGTTGCCCCAGTACTGTGACAATGCCTGATCAGGAACTGTAAAAATGATAAGCAGAAGCAAAACAACAGGAAGGGAAAGGGAAATTTCTCTTTTTTTGTTATGTGCTCCTATATCATTGCAGGTTGCCATTTCAGAATATTGTTCGCGGTTTTATTTTGCGTTAAACTGACAATTAAAAAAAAAGTTTCAAATATGCCTTACCTTACCTTTTTTAGTACGTTCAAAAATAATATTTTTTTCTTATCAAAAAAAACAACATCATCATGATCTTCTTTTCATCGGGTATCTCCCTCTGATTTTTTTAAAATTTCTTGTGGTTGTTGCTTTAGTTTTCAGATTGTAAGTAATTCCGCCCATTAAATAGGAGTAGTAATCCCAGTCATCCTTATTGGTAGTAACATCAATCTTGTCGTTTCGGGCCTGCCGCAGAACTATCCCTGCCATAAGGTCTATATTTTCGGTAAGCCTGAATGCCCCTTCGGCGCCGAACATATACACAAATTCAGGGACACCCGTATCTTCTTTCACTTCTTCTTCCACCCCGGGATCCAGAACCACTTTTTTTGAACTGAACAGGAACTGTCCGGCGCCGACAACGCCCAGAAGATAAAACCGTGCATCATTGCTGGGAATGAGAAGGTTTACCACATTGATGGCGGCATTAAAGTTGTATTCAATGATCTCGCCTTCAAAATATGCCCTGGCGTTTTCACCTTTGAGTTTGGCAAACAGAATCTGAGGGCCGATGGAAATCACCGGATTGATCTCTTTTCTTACGGCTATTCCATAAGCCCAATCGCTTTCTTTGGAGAGTTTCTCACTGAAATTGTCGTCATAAATGCTCACATCCCCGTAGAAAGATGATTTGCCGAAGTTGGCATTGAAGGCCCAGCCATCCCACAAACTGAATTTGTATTTCTTTTTGGATCCCCAGTACTGCGCTGCTGAAAAAAAGGGGATGGCAAGAAATACGATCAGAAAATACAGGAATATTTTATTTGTTTTTGAACCCATGTTTTGCCCTCTCATTCCATATATTAAATCAATGCAATGTTTATACCATTATCCATGCATTTGTACGTTACTTTCTGTAACTTGTTCCTAATATGAGCACTTATTAACATTTGCCTTGTTAATAACGTCAAAGATAATAAAAGAAATGATATTTCAAAACCTACAAAAACAATGGTAAAATATCCAGAATCGTAGGATTTGTAAAGCTACTGACCGGGTTTAAAAAAATGAACAGCTGCATCAGGCGGCATAACTAAAGTATGTTATGGCTCACGAACAACCTCCCTGTACGGTTTTTTTCTTCCGGGTTGTGGGAATGATCATAGGTTTGGAGGCTTTGTCAGTGGTGTCCGAAATAATTTCAGCCGGCCCCCCTCCGCCGAACACTCTGCCGGCTGCTTTCCTGAAGTCATATTTGGCAAATTCATCGTCAGGATGAGCGGAGCCGGGTTTTTCAGGATTCAAAATGGTTTCGGTCCAGTAGTTGAGCCCCCCCTCTAACACAAAATTATTATTATAGCCCAGCTGTCTGGTAATCAGCCATGCTTCGTTTGCCAGTGTTGACCCGTTGGAGAAAAAAACATTCATGAAAGTACCCTGGTTGATCATTTCAGTGAATTCATCATCCAGGATATTATCCACCGGTATATTTATGGCTCCGGGGAGACTGTATTTTTCATAATCATCCCTTGACCGCACATCAATAAGCCGGAGCAGGGGATCCTTGTTGACCATCATATCTGCAACTATATCGGGGTGAAGGAACTGAGTTCGGGTTTTAATCTCATCCAAAAGCTCATTGGCAGTAAGCATAAAGGGTTTTGTTGTGTTTTCAGGCACTGCCGCAATGATCATGCCCAGAATAAGGGCAATGGTCACCAGCAGAATCCGGGGTTTTATTGTGGTTATCATAACAAAAAAATTTAGAGTTAGTATTCTTTTCCGGGGAATTTTTTCTCGGCCCATTCACCGGCCCAAAACATGCCTGCTGCTGCCAGGATTACAATCAGTACTGTTGCGCCGCCAGAAATGCCGAAGAATTCAGAAATTTTTGGAGATCCCATATATTCTGCTTTGTAAAGCCCTTCCCATAAGGGATACCCTTCTGTGAAAACAACAATTCCGATGAAAAGGCCGCCGATGAATACCAGGGCATCTATCTTGCCAATGGAGGCAGCGCAGAAGCTCGTTCCGGGACAAAATCCTCCCATAATAAATCCTGCACCCATGACTACTCCGCCAACGAGGGTTGACCAGAGGTACGTTTCATTTACATACACCAGGTTAAGGTTGATCCATCCAAAAAGGCTGAAAAACAGGAGGCCCAGCATGGCTGTGATGGCCCCGGTGAAAAAGACTTTCAAAACCACGGTATCATAACCGTAAAAAACACCTGCCAGTTTACGGCTGCTTGAAAATCCCGAACTTTCAAGGACAAAGCCAAATGCGATCCCTATGATGAAAGCCAGAAAAAGATCAGTGTTGGCCGAAATATATTCATTTACTATCAGTGGTCCCATGATAATTATTATTAATCATATCCAGTTTTTTCTTAAAAAATAGGCCAATGCGAAGGCTGTTCCGAAAATTGCGGCCATTGAAAGGAATCCTCCGAAAGAAAGAACAGCCATACCACTTAAAGCGGATCCGCTGGTACAGCCCCTGCCGAGCTGTGAGCCGAAACCGAAAAGTATTCCGCCTCCAAGTGCGAAAAGGAGTCTTCTCCGGCTGCTGATCCGTGGATTGTGCTCCACTTTCCATGTCAATCTTCGGAAAACAACCCCTGATAAAAATGCCCCTGCCAGCACCCCAAGCATCTGGTAAACGAGCCACGAATTCAAAGGGTTGCCCGAATGCGTTTCGGCGTATTCTTTATAAAAGACGGCATTCCGGGCGTGTGCCGGCGCAATGGTTTCCACCCCTGCTATGATGGCGCTTTTAACAGCGCCGCTGGCGCCAACCCCTCTTCCTGAGACAAAATTGGCAGCCAGCACAACGAGGCCAAGCAACACTCCGCCCAGATAAGGATTGATGTACTTTGTTTTATTTACTTTCATATCTTTGATTTAGTTACAATGATCAGTTTTCATCCGGTTTTTAGTATAACCACCTGCTTTCCTGTCCGGCGAATGCTATTATGAACCTGAACAGCGCCCCGCCGGCGATCACAAGCAGAGGTGCAATGAAGTAAGGCAGCCGGAATCCTTTAAGCTCAAGCGCTTCCAATGTGGCCGGAAGCACCAGTCCCAACAGCACAACGAAAATCCAGAAAGGGGCTGTGTAATGGCCACCCAGGAACAACTGTGCTGTTTCGATCTGAACCTGTGAGCCGGCAAGAAATCCCATAAACATGTGAACTATAAGGAAAACTTCGATGGCTATGAGAACGATATCTATCCGTGCAAACTGTTTTTTTTCTTCGTGTGAACGGCTCATCAGCACAATGGCCGCAGCTCCCGTTGACAGGCCCGAAGTAAGAAACAACGGGCCCAGGATGGAGGTGTTCCATAACGGCCTTGCATTGAAGGCTGAAAAAAGTATGCCGGTGTACACCCCCAAAATAACGGATGAAACCAGCAATATCCATGACATGATCATGATGTGCTTTCTGAAAAACCCTTCCAGGCCGTCAATCCATTGATATTTCCATTTCCATTTGGGAAAAATTTCCCTGATGTTGAGGGCTGCCCAAATGAACGAAATGGGGGTAACCACCATCAGTGTCCAGGCGCCCCACGACATAGGGGATTCAAAGCGAATGGTAGTATAAAGCCTCCAGAAATAGGCTTTATGATTGAGATCGTAGAAAAGTGCAAGCAGACCCAATATCAGTATGAAAGGAGTAATCATCGGAGCCAGTTTAACGGCTGCCGGAAATCTGGATTCTTTTCCCTGGATGGTGTATAGCGCTGCAAAGAACAATATCCCGGCTGCCATCCCCCCAAGAAATAGGTAGAGGGGAATGGGCCAGTGCCAGATATGCAGCTCAGGATCCACCAAAGGATTTGCTCTGCCGCTTACTATTAGTTCTTCTTTCATAATTTTTCGTAGCTATATTAAAAAATATAATTGTGGATTTGTGCCGGCTTCGGGGATGAGCGTCTTCCACTTTCTTTTTTTCAGGATGACTGATACCGCGCTGTTGGGGTCGTCAAGATCGCCGAAATACATGCATTTGGTAGGGCAAACGGAAACACAGGCGGGTTGCTGCCCTTTTTCCACCCTGTTGTGTAGACAAAAAGTGCATTTGTCTGGGTATCCGTCGGGGTGGGGGTACCTTGCATCGTAAGGGCAGGATGCAATGCATGCACCGCATCCAATGCATTTTGACGGATCCACAAGTACTACGCCGCCTTCAGCGTAATGACTGGCCCCTGTAGGACAACATCTCACACAGGGGGCATTGCCGCAATGGTTGCAGCGCTCCGAACGGATCTCGATTTCAAGCCGGGGATATGTGCCATCCATGATTTCAACCACCCAATCCCTGCAATACCCGATGGGAACATCATTTTCAGTTTGGCAGGCCACAACGCAATCGCTGCAGCCGACACATTTTTTTGTATCAACGGCCATTGCATATCTCATATATCAGCTCCCCCTTCTTTTGTTTGTGTCCCGTTCATTATACCGGCCTTAATGTTTATTTTGCCATCGGGTTTTTCAGCGTGGAAAGTGACGAAATTGCCTCTCATACCGGTTCCACCCATTACAGGATCCAGATGAACCCTTGTGATGAGGTTGGTGTCGCTGGCTCCTTTGCCGAAGCACCTTCTTAACCTGACCTGATCATGTCCGAAACCATGCACCATATACACGGAATCCCACCGGATCCTCTCAGTTACCCTGACCTTGATGGAGAATTGAGATAAAACGCCATCCTGGTTTTCAAGCCAGACTTCCTGGCCTGTTTTCAAATCCCAGAGTTTTGCAACTTTGGGGTTCACCCACAAGTGGTTTTCATCCATGATATCGGTCAGGTTGGGATTGTTGGAGGTCCGGCTGAAAGTGTGGGCAGGAGCCCTGCCGTATATCAGCCGGTAAAAACCTTCAGGAGGATCTTCGTGAGGGGTATAAACGGGAATGGGGTCGAAACCTTCATCTGCAAGGGCTGTGGAGTACAGCTCGATTTTGCCCGTATTGGTATTGAAGGTGATGTCTTCTCCATCGCGGAGATAAAGTCCGTCGAATTCACTTTCAAGTTTTTTTACACCGATCCTCTTCATTTCATCGAGCGAAGATCCGATTTGTTTCAGCTGCCAGTCAAGATATTCTTCGATGTCATCGTAAGGGAAGTAATCCCCTAATCCCATTTTACCTGCCAGTTTTTTTGCGATCCACCAGTCGGGTCTGGTATTGTATGCAGGTTCGGCTGCCGGCATACGGAGGGCAATGTAAGGTTCGCGGTGCGGAGAATCCCTGATGGCATCATATCGTTCAAGGTAGGTACACTCAGGCAGTACCACGTCTGCCCATCCGGTGATTTCCATGGGCATGGTGTCGATCACAACGAGGAGGTCCAGATGCTGGATGGCCTCCAGTGTTTTCTGCTGGTTGGGAAGGGTTTCGATCAGGTTTGTTCCGTTGACGATCCAGGCTTTGAAGGTGCAGTTTCTTCCGACGGCAGGTATGGAAGCATCGCAAATTCCTGAGGAGAGAACTTCGCTGGCCAGCGCATATTGTCCGGGATAGGCATCCCTCCATGTGCGCCTGGGTTTAGGGAAAGGAGGATGCGGGTACTCAGGAAGACTTGCTTTTTCAGGGAAATAAAAGCCTCCGCGCCTGCCCCATGAACCCAGCAATGCATTCAGGATGGCCACAGCCCTCAACCGTTGTGTATCGTCGCCATACCATGTAACATGGCGTCCGGGATGGATAATCACCGCCGGAGAGGCATCATGCATGGCCTTTGCAGAATCGATGATCATATCCGGCTTTATGGTAGTGATCCCGTAAGCCCATTCGGGGGTGTATTTCGAGACTTCTTCCCTGAGTTGTTCGAAACCGAAGGTGTATTTTTCCACGTATTCCCTGTCGTACCAGTCATTCCTGATGATGAGGTTGATCCAGGTCAATAGCAGGGCCAGGTCGGTGGATGGCTTTATGGGCAACCAGTATTTGGATTTGCCTGCTGCGGTGGAAAACCTGGGATCGACCGTGATGATGACGGCCCCTTTGTCGATGGCATCGGACATCTCCTGCACCTGCCCGTTGTGCATGTTTTCACCGATATGTGATCCGATCAGGACGAGGCATCGGGTGTCGCGTATATCGGTTCGTTCCGGTGAATAAACCAGGTCGCCGAAAGTGGCAAGCCAGGCCACCTCTCTGGGCCCCCTGCATTGTGCGAAGGAGGGGGCGGTAATGTTGTTGGATCCGTATGCCTTCAGAAACTGGCCCAGGAACTTACCGCCCGAACCATGAGTGAATAAAGCCGTACATTCAGGGCCATGCTCTGCAGCAATTTTTTTTAACTTATCCGCAATATAATCCAGGGCCTCATCCCAGCTTACCTCCCTGAATTCCTGCTTTCCCCTGACATTGGTCCTGATCAAGGGGCTCCGGAGCCTGTCATCGTCATAATACATCCCGACTCCTCCGGTCCCGCGGGGGCAAAGCCTGCCATTGCAGTGGGGATCATCCTCGTTGCCTGTTATTTTCCTGATTTTTCCCGTTTCATCTTTGTAAACCCAACCGGCACACTTCCAGAAACATATCTCGCAATAGGTAGGTGTGCGGGTAGCTTCACCGGAGAGTTTTGTATTGTTTATGAGCAATTCAGAGAAACTTCCCGCCAGGCTGAATGAACTGCCTGCCACGGCAAGACTTCCCATTCCGACAGAGGATATTTGTATAAAATCCCTTCTTTTCATGTTTTCAAAGCAATCATTGAATGTAAATATTTACATACATTGTTGCAGCAAATTTATACATAAAATCGTTTTTCAGTGAAAAAGAGGGATAATTATTTTTTCTCCGGATTGCTTTTTAAGGGCTGATATCCGGCCAATGGTTCTTTGTAATTGTCAATAAAAGAGGCTTTTATAAATAATTTTTCTGAGGATTTGATCAATCCTGAATAACTTCTGAACGGATGCAATAAAAATTCACGGGGCCGGGGAAGAGAACCAATAACATGGGGCAGGATGCCAAATGCCATGGCGAGCGCCATCCGGTACCTGTTAAAGCCATATCTGTTCAATAGCTTGCCAACCCACGGATTACTCAACTCTTTGCTGAGGGATGAAAAAGCGACTACAACAAATATTGCTCTTAAGCACATATCTATTCCTGCCGTTAATCCTCCGGGATGGAACCCGTAGGCTTTACCTTCCCCGGGATCCCAAAAAAAGGCGGAAAGCAGCATCAGTGCCATGAGATGCAGCCAGAAAACGGGTTTCAACAGCCTTTTGAGGATGCCGGGATACCACAGAAAACAAAATCCGGCGTAGGTTCCCACGGCAATTACGGCTGTGGTTCTTGCCAAAACGGGGTAGTACAGTAACCCTGCCGGTATGATGAAAAAATGAAGGAATAACAGATATTTGGAATACCTGTTTCGCATTATTTCAGGGGTAAGGCGGGGGGGTATGAAGTTGTCAGGCAGAAATTCCGTACTGCTGACCGCAAACGGGGCAGATTTGCCGATTTTGTATCCGGCCACAGCTGTCATTGCTCCTATGACAGAATAAAGGGCTACAAGTATCAGTAAAAGGTACACCGGGTCATTGTTACGGATCTGTACCTGGTCAAGGGCAAAATCATAGAGTTTCAGATACAGGACAATGATGTCGGAACCATACAGGATAAGAAGTCCTGCTATTTTATGAACCAAAGCGCTCAACACACTCAGGGCGCCCCCTGCAATGTAGGCCAGCAGGTTTTTCCCGAGAAAAAGAACGGATAATTCGATGATGATGGCCTCCAATAAAATACCTATCATCGGGCCGAGGATCACTGAACTGGGGGATGCCGATTTCATGAGTGCACAGATCAGACCTGCCCTCCATATCAACCCTTTTTGAGGCCAGACCTGGAAGTAAGCAATGAGAAGGATTGTCCCCTGTGCTGCCAGGATCGATCCGGCAAAAGGAATCCTCAGGTTATGAAGAAAACTACCGATAACAATCTCGATGGAAGCCCATAAACCTCCTACCAAAGCGGCTTTTAACCATAAATCATCCTTTGTCATCGGCATCCCTGAATCCATTTCCCTTGTCTTTTCCCATCCGGCTGCTATTCCTCCGGCAGGTGATAGTCTGTTGCCTTCCTGTTTCTTTTATATATCAAAAGTACGGCAAAATATTTATAGCGGCCATGGTTGCAGTTTGTGACGGGTTATAAAAAAAAGATGTAATTTTATCTGTCCGGGAAGCAATACCGGAGAACAGGACATAATAATAAATGAATCTGGATGAACACAAAAGAAGCACTTGAAAAAGCAGCAGAATTCAGGGTAAAGGCAGATGCGTTATTTGCCGGCACCGTGGGAAAATGGGTGAGCGACGAGTTGGAAAAACATAAAAATATCATCGGCAGTTATTATGATCTGGTTGGAAAATACGATGAAAAGAACCGGGAATTGCTTGATAAGAAAAATCTCTCCGGATTGATTTCCCTCCGAAGGTCATTGAGAGACAATGTTTTGACTATTCTTGAAAAGGGGTTGCCCCTGATACCCGGCAAACATATTGAGGAGGCATTGAACAGTTTTCTGGAGACATCGTTTGAAATGACGGATGAATTTCCTGATACGAGGCATGAAGTCCAGATGCCTGTATGTTTTTTATCTGCCTCCGGCGATTCTTTTCCGGTCCGGATGCTACTCAGGGGCAAAAGAATACTCTTTGGGATTCACTGTTTTTTTTATCCTGTGGAAAAACTGTTCCGGAAGCTTGCAGGCAGGAAATATGCGCCAAAACCTGTATGGAAACGCCATGTTCCTTTAAGGAGCCTTATATACCGGCATCTTATCCTTGAAAGACTGGATAATGTTTTGGAAGAAATTGATGCGGTTTACCTTAGAATTGCGGAAGTATATTCTTCCCTTTGGCAAGAGGATGATAAACTGGCGGAGGAACAATATGCTCAGATAAATAAGTTGCCTGATGGGTCGCTTCCGTTCGGGGATGTGATTGTCAATACAATGCCCGGGAATGAAGCGGGTTTGATTGAAACACTGGAAGGTTGTAAAGAGAATATCACCCGGGCATTTACAGGGAGTGCGGCGGAATCAACAGAACTGATGGAACAAAGGGTGCTGATTGCCGGTACCGTGAAACATCCTGCAAAAATGTATAATATACAGAGGGTTGGAGAATACACCGGAAAGATCAAAAAACGATATATCCGCAGGATAACCGATTGGAACCGCACTTTATTTGTCCTTGGAGAGGACTGGAAGATCAGTGTGGAAGTGTTTGCCTGCAAATTTCATGTTTATAAAGAGTATTATGATTTGAGCGATGGGTTGTTCCGGAAGTTGATTCAACCTGTGGGGGAACGGTTGGATTTGATGGGGAAAAGGATAGAAGAATCAGGAATTGAAATAATGGATCAGCAGTCGGCCGTTTTAAATGCAGGGTTGATGGAAGGGTTAAGGGGCATGAAATTAAAGATTAAGCAATCCCTTCAGTTGAAAGAAGTGCCTGCAATCAATGAGATTATTGAAAGCAGTGATTTTCCCGGTTTGATTGAGAAAGCTGAAAGTGCCATACGGCAGAGGATAGAAATGTTGTCGCAAAAGAGGAGCTTTGTGAAGTCTGCATTGCTCGACCATCCTGTGTCTGAAAACGAGGTTGAGACCATTTCACCTTACGGACTGGTATCGTTTGAGATGGCGCCCGGTTTACTGGTTCATTTTCCGAAGCTGAAAAGCAATTTCATTGGTTTTATACAGGCGTTACAGGTTGAAATTGGACAAATACCTGATATTGTTGACTTTAGTATTGATTCGGCCCTTTCATTTATGGAGAACACCGGAGATGTGGAAAAGGGTTATAAAATTACCGGTGAAGGCTATCAGAGGGCTTTGGAAACCCTAAAAGAGGCCGGGGCAAAACAGGAAGAATTCTTCAAAAAGGAAGACAACTCCCTTTTTGATGCAGCGCAGAAATTCAATGATGATATCCATGAACTTACCGACAATGAAAATGTCTTCCAGATAAAATTCAGGATAACCAGGGCCAGGGCCATTGAGAAATCAAAACAGATCAGGAATGAGATCGGGAAGAAAATCAGGCACCTTGTTCCGCTGTTGGTGATTGAAATCAGAAAAATGTTCGGCTACATAAGCGATTCCACCCATAAACTGCGCAAACATTTTGAGGTGGAGGGCGGCGCCGGTTATATTTCCACTGACGTCTCTGATTATCTTACCGAAACGGAAATTGCAATTCAGAGATTGCCTTTTGTTTATCAGCGGCTTTTCAGGATTGAACCACTGGATTCTTTTGAATTTTATATCGATAGGGAAAGTTCTTTTCAGAAGTTGGGCCTGGCTTACGGCCGCTGGAAGGAGGGTAAATTTGCCCCGGTTGCGATCATCGGAGAAAGGGGGAGTGGCAAAACCACGCTCCTGAGAAGGTTTGTAAAGGAAAATGCCCCCGTTGAGAAGATTGAAATCCTCGACCTACATGGTTTTCCACAGGATCCTGAGAAAATATTCAAATCCATCGAAGATCTCGCAAAAACCAACAAAACCGCTATGGTGGACAAGAATGGGGTTCATGCTGCAAACCGCAGGATGATCGCAGTGGATGGTTTGGAGAAACTGTTTCTCGGATATGTGGGGGGATTTTATCATCTCCGTAAGACAATGGAGCTGATCTCTCTTACCAGTCATGAGATTTTCTGGATTTGCATCTGCCATGAGTATTCATGGAAATTTCTGGATAGATCCGTTTCCATTTCTGATTATTTCGGGTATCACATCAAACTGAGTGAACTACAGGTGTCCGATATCCGGAAAATTATTGAGAAGAGGCACAGTTACAGCGGTTATAAACTGGAGTTTCCTCCGCCAGTGAAGGAAAAAACACTTTTATGGTTCAGGAAAAATCCCCAGGTTGACCCGGCTGAATACAATAGATCCAGGTTTTTCGAAAAATTATATTCCTTCAGCAGGGCAAATATTGCGATTGCTTTGCTGTTGTGGTTGCGCTCAACTGCAAAAGTGGAAGACAATACCTTTCACCTTGAACCCATTGAAAACCTGAATTTTGCATTCATCAGATACGTTACCCCTTCTAAAATGCCCATGCTGAGAGCAATGATCATACATAATGGATTGACGCCCATGAACTTTTCAATGATATTTCGCTTATCTGAGGATGAAACCCTGCTCCGGCTGTATCAACTGAAGGACGACGGCCTTTTGGTTGAAAAGGACGGCGTGTACAATGTTAATCCATTGATATACAGTCCGTTGATTAAATATTTGCTGGATCTAAACCTGTTACACTGATTTGAAAAACCGATAATGAGATGAAAATGAGAACAATATGCCTGCATAAGCTGATCCTGTGTTTATGCCTTCTAATTGCCACTATTTCCGGCGGCCATGGCCAGGCCTTTCATCCTGATTCCCTCCTGGAAAGAATAGATACTGCAGCCGTTATGAATCGCTCTGATCAGATAACCAGTCAAAATGAATCTTCTCAATCCAAGGAAACTATTGGTGATGAACTGAAACCCCCGTCTGTTTCTGAACTGATTTCGGTGCCCAAAGTGTTATGGTCCCTGATTTTTCTCCTCATTGGATTTTTTGTCACCAGGCTCATCATAGGATTTCTGAACACCATCGCTGTTCGCCGGCCAAAATCAAGGTTTGCCATTAAAAGAGCCATCCCCCTGGTAAGGATATTTATTTGGTCGTTTATTGTTTACCTGATTATTGTGGGCATATTCAGCCCTCCGGCTGCGACACTTTTTGCTTTTCTTGCTTCAATTGGCGTTGCCGTTGGTTTTGCAAGCCAGGATTTGCTGAAGAATATTTTTGGAGGTCTGGTGGTGATGTTTGATAAACCTTATCAGATCGGTGACAAAATTGAGGCGGGCAAATACTATGGAACAGTGGTAGGGATCGGAATACGCTCCACCCGCATCGTAACACCGGACGACTCGCTTGTAACCATTCCCAACAGTGAGTTTATGAATCAGTATGTTTCAAATGCAAACTCCGGTGAAAATAATTGCCAGGTTGTGGCTGAGTTGTATCTGCCCATTGATATAGATATGGAAAGGGTCCGGACGATCGCCACTGAAGCGGCCCATGTCAGCAAATATATTTATCTGAATAAACCTGTTGTAGTATTGTTCATTAATGAAGTTCAGGGGAGGAAGGTGGTGTTGAAAATGAGGATAAAGGCTTATGTTTCCGACCTGGCCATGGAATTCGTTTTTAAGAGTGAAATGACGGAAATTGTAATCAGGGAACTCCTGAAGCAGGGAGTTCTGAAGCCCGGATTTTATGATAATACCCATTCCGATTAGATTCCAGTTCTTCAAACCGGCATGTGCCCTGTTTCTTCAGTCGCCTTTTGATGATACATTTTCCCTGATCTGACGGGAAATATCTTCAATGTTTATGTTCATAATATTGATGATCCGACAATTTTCCCATCCGTAAAATGTCGGAATAATGCCTGCCAGGCTTGTCCTCACCGTGCATACCATGGGCTTAGTCCAAAAACCGGTCAGTTGTAACAAGGATTTATGCCAGCCGCTTCCAGCCATTTCCAGCGGCCCGATCTCATCAATGATCAGGGCAGTGTCGCAAACGGCAGCAGCTCTCAGCAGCGCTTGGTTGCCAAAATCGATGGAAGCGGGATCGAACCAAAAGCTGTGCAGTTGTATCCAATCCGGGTTTTCCTTCCCGGAGCAAAGCAAGCATTCGGTTCCTGTCATCAGGTCCCGCACATGGTATTCTGATTTTACACCGTTTTTCATGAAGCCCGGGGATATTATGCCCCCAGGCCGGCATCCCTGATTTTTCAGGAGTTCATACACCCCGGAAGCGGTGGTCGTTTTGCCTGAACCGATATCTCCTGTCAGAATATAGATCATAAAGCCTGCAGATTGTCAGGGTTCTTGAAAAACAGGCAGGAATCGCCGTAGCTCAGAAACCTGAAGTCATTGTCAAGGGCGTATTGATAGGCTTTTTGCCAGTCGTTTCCGATAAAAGCGGCGACAAGCAACAGCAGGGTGCTTTGCGGCATGTGGAAATTTGTCACGAGGATATCCGCGATCCTGAATTGATAGCCTGGCATTATCAGCAATTGTGTTTGGCCGCCCACCCATTCCATACTATCCTTGTGCATTTTTTCAAGAACAGCCCCAAGAGCCTCTTCCGGGGGAATGTCGGCTTTGCGTGCAAGCTCATATGCATCCCATTGCCAGATATGTATTTCCGGTGAGGATTCTTTTTCCAGCAGCAAACGTACTCCATGCCAGTATAGGCTTTCAAGGGTTCTCATCGTTGTGGTGCCAACGATTATTTTAGGCTTGTTCATTGAATCCAGGAGGCTTTCAATGGTTTTTTTGCCGATGGCTATATGTTCGGTGTGCATTTCATGGTCGGCGATCTTTCGCGCTTTTACCGGTTTGAAGGTTCCTGCCCCTACATGCAGGGTGACCTCCTCAATGCCGATATGCCTGGATTTCAGATGCCTGAATGTTTCTCCGGTAAAATGCAGTCCGGCGGTGGGAGCGGCAACAGATCCTTCATGTAAGGCGTAAACGGTTTGATACCTCACCGGGTCCATTTCTTCCGCCTCCCTGTTGAGGTAAGGCGGAAGGGGAACTATCCCGGCGGCGGAGAGGACATCCGAAAAGATCAGTTCATCCGGGGACCAGTTAAATTCCACGAGCGAGTGATCATCCTCCTGCAGCATCCTTTTTGCAATAAGCCTGCATGGTTTTCCATCCAGAATGAATTTCAGTTCCAGGGCGCCGTTTTTCCACCTTTTCGAGTTACCGACCATGCACTTCCAAACCATGGGGGACTTTGCTGCAAATGCTATCTGGTAATCCGGAGAAGGCAGAACCGGTTCTATGCAGAGGATCTCGATGGTCGCCCCCGTTTCTTTCCGGAAGAAAAGCCTTGCCTGTACCACTTTCGTTTTGTTGAGTATCATTAAACTTCCTTTGGGAAGCAAACCGTGAATATTCCTGAAGAGATTTTCGGAAATCACACCGTTTTTGTAAACGAGCAGTTTTGATCCGTCCCTTTCAGGCAGAGGGTATCTGGCAATTCTCTCCCCGGGGAGATCATAGTGATACTGACTTATGTCTATTTCCGGAATGTCATACATCGGATCCAAAAAAATGAGATTATCCTTGCGAAAATAACAAAATATCCGGGTTATGAGTCTCCCTCCAGCCCCCCCCTCATGATAATAAAAATAAATTATCTTTGAATAAAATATTGTCCGGTGAGATCAGATCATTACAAAAAAGAGATTAAACCCACAACAACACATCCGGCCCCGTTCAGGGCTAAGTAGTTCAGACCTGAGCATCTTCAACCCACATTAAAACCCTACGGGTTATCTCTCCTGCACCTATGTATCAAATATTACCATCGACCGGCTCAAAAATGAAAGTCGCCCTTGTGGGATTAAACCGGATCAAAAGTATACCGTATCCATCCTGGTAATTGGGTTTTCACCACTACAAACGGGCAACGGACCCATGCTGATTCATTGATAACCGGAGATGGATTTATTCCTCCCGGAGGGTGAAAATTGAACAGGTCAAACCCTGTTTTTATTACTTTTGCCACCATGAACAAATCGTTTATTCACAACAATTTGCCCAATCTCATTACCCTGCTGAATTTATTTGCAGGCTGTGCGGGTATTTCGTTGCTGATTTGGGGAGAGGTCACTTCCGCTGCCTGGTGCATTGCCATTGCAGCGCTTTTTGATTTTTTGGACGGGTTTACAGCCCGCCTGCTGAAGGCCGGTTCTGCCATTGGAAAACAACTCGATTCCCTGGCAGATGTGGTTTCGTTCGGGGTGTTGCCGGGCCTTATCCTCTTTGTTTTGATACGAAATGCCGGTGATGAGGCGAATTCAGCCAGTGACGCCCTTTTCTCACCGGCGCTGTTTGCTTTTGCCATCCCTGTTTTTTCGGCCGTCAGGCTGGCCAGGTTCAATCTTGACAAGAGGCAGCAAAAATATTTCCTGGGTGTCCCGACCCCTGCCAATGCCCTGCTCATTGCATCATTTCCTTTCATCCTGTACCGGTATGACATGTCGCCAGGATGGCTGGGAAATGCGATGGCAGATTTTTTAGGAAACTATTACATCCTGGTATCGCTCAGTGTCATACTATCGATACTCCTGGTTTCAGGGATCAGGCTTTTTTCCCTGAAGTTTGACGGCGTACAATGGAGTGACAATAAGCAGAGGTATATTTTTATCATATTGGTTGCAGTTTTTATTGTTGCAGGGGGAGTTGCAGCCATTCCTCTTGTTTTTCCTGCCTATATCATTCTTTCTTTGTTTTTTCAGGCATCCGGATAGGTGATTAAAATTTCAGTTATGCACGAGGAAGTGACAAATAAGAAGAAACACAAGAAAAGTCCGGAAAAGGAAATGTCGTTCTGGGAACATCTTGAAGAGCTCAGATGGCATTTGTTCAGGTCGATTTTTGCAATACTGATGTTTTCAATTGTTGCGTTTCTGAATAAGGGATTTATTTTCGACAGGATCATTCTTGCCCCGAAAGAGGAGGGTTTCATCACCAATGTACTGCTTTGCAGGCTTGGGGAATGGCTTTCTGTGAAGGCGTTATGCATGGGCAATCTGAATCTGTCGCTACAAAACATAAGCATGTCGGGGCAGTTTCTCACACATTTGTATGTTTCGCTCATGGCGGGGCTGGTGATTGCAGCGCCCTATATCATCTGGGAGATTTGGCGTTTTGTTGTGCCTGCGCTTAAACCCGGAGAAAAAAAGCACTCCAGGGGAGCAGTGTTTTATATTTCATTTTTGTTCGTTGCAGGGATTTTGTTCAGTTACTTTCTTATTGTACCGCTCGCCATCAATTTTTTGGGAACCTACCAGATAAGCCCGGATGTGCCGAACCAGATACAACTGAGTTCTTATATCAGCACTGTGGTTTCGGTAACCCTTGCGGTGGGGATAGTGTTTGAGCTGCCTGTTTTTGTTTATTTTCTCACTAAAATAGGAGTGCTTACCCCTTCATTCATGAGAAAGAACAGGAAAATAATGGTGGTGGCAGTTCTTACCCTTTCGGCCATCATCACACCCCCTGACATTTTCAGTCAGGTGTTGGTGACCATTCCGCTGGTTGCTCTGTATGAGCTCAGCATCAGGATCTCAGACAGGATATACCGCGAAAAGCAGGAGGCATTGGCGGGCTGAATTCAACCCGGCCTGTAGAGGCATTCTTTTTCGAGGAAATCACTCAAAACAGCACAAAGTTCATCCGGGGCCTCGGCATGTACCCAGTGTGAGGCGTTTTCCAGGGTTTTAATAATTGCACCGGGAAAGGCCGCCCCGATAAGATCCGTATCCTCATCAGAAATGTAATTCGATTTTCCTCCCCTTACAAACAACACGGGTTTTTTAAACGGATTGGAGTGTTCCACTCCCTCAAAAATATATTCAAGGTTGTCGTAAACAGCTTTAACATTCAGCCTCCAGGCCAGCCTGTTGCCGGATATCCTGTAGATATTTTTCAGGATAACCTGAACAATGGCATCCGGTTTAATTTTTTCCGACAAAATCCCGCCTGCCTCTTTGCGGTGTGTTACAGTATTAAAATCAAGAGACTGCATGGCCTTGAGTATTTCAACATGTTGCTGCCTGAAGGGGTATTTTCTCAGGCTTATATCAATGATTACCACCTTTTCGATCCGGTGCGGATTCTGAAAGGCGTAATTCATGGCCACTTTACCTCCCATGGAGTGTCCGATCAGCATAATATTTCGCAGTCCATGGTCTTCGATGAACTCATACAGGTCGTCGGTAAGGGCAAAATAGTTAAAGGTATTGCTGTGCGGGGACTGGCCGTGGTTTCTCTGGTCGGGGATAAACACCTCAAATTTTTCTGCCAGCTTTTTTCCGATGGTCACCCAATTGTCGGACATCCCGAACAAGCCATGAAGCAAAACCAGGGGAGCGCCTTCGCCATATTTCCGGTAAAAAAGTTTCATGATGCGGGGAGCTTATTTTTTCGTTTAAGCAAAAATGCTATGGTAAGAAGGAGGCTGAGAACGCTCATAAAAGCAGCAATTCTTCCTAAAAAGTCGCCGTATTTTGCATAAAATGTGATCCGCTCATTCAGCCTGATGCGTCCGGCTATTACGTCCGGTTCCCAGTACCTGGTGGTTTGATGCATGTCACCTCTTTGGTCAATCAGGGCAGAAATACCGGTGTTTGCCGATCTTGCGATACTTCTGCGGCATTCAATGGCCCTGATGGAGGCAAAAGAGAGATGCTGTTTGTGCCCCGGTGTGTTTCCCCACCATCCATCGTTTGTGATGATAAAGAAAACATTGGCTCCTTTTTTGACAAAGCCTGTGCAATACTCTCCATAAACCGATTCATAACAGATAAGCGGTGCAATGACCACCGTATCATCTGTAACAAATGGGCCCGGATTGTCATCTGTTCCCAGCGTGCCGATGGTGCCGCCAAGATCGATGGCAAGATTTTGCAAAGGTTTCAGAATTCTCCATGAAGGCATTTTTTCCACTCCCAATGTGAGCATGGTTTTATGATGGTATTGTATGCTGTCGCTGTTGTCAAGGAAAAATGCCGTGTTGAAGGCATCGTACCAGAAGTCGTAGTCAGAGTGATGCCGCGCAGAATAAGGAAGCTCCTGCCCTTCAGAATATCTCCTGAAAGTGGAAGCGCCGATCACTATCCTGGCATTGCTGTGATTTTCCAGGAAGGACTTTATCCGTCCGAGACTTTTGGAAGCTTCCAGGTTTTCTTCCCAGATGTTTTCCTGAATGGTTGATTCGGGGCACACTATGAACGACCTTTCCTCTCCAAGATGCGAAAGGGCAAGGTTCAGGTTAAGGTCGACCACCTGCAGGGGCGGGATTTCGTATTGCTCACTGTACGGATCGAGATTCGGCTGAACCACAATAACTTCAATTTCGGAATTCCCTTCCTCATAATGGTTGTAAATATAAAAAGACACAGCGATAGGAAGAAAGATTACCAGCAAGGATACGGCAATGCAGCCTGTGATCCTTTTTATGGAGCGTATTCCGGTGATTGAGTTGTCAAAAAGATTAAAAATCAGGTAATTAACAGTCAAAATCCAGACCGTTCCGCCCAGTGATCCTGTATATTCATACCATTGAATCCATTTGTTATATCCGGCTAAGCCGTTTCCCAGGTTAAGCCATGTCCAGGACAGTTCCCATTGGATATGAAGAAATTCAAATCCTGCCCAGTAGAGAACAAAGAAAATGTAGCCCCTGTTTCTGCCGGAAATATTTCTGCGTGTGGCATGGAATAAAAGAATCACAATGGTCATGAAAAGGGCGTTGAGCACCCAGGCGGCCACGGCAACCGGAGTGGAGAGCCAAATCCACCAGGTGGTCAGTATGTTCCAGATCAGGAATGCAGGGTAGATATAAAGAAATAAAGTCAGGTAGCTTTGCCTGTTTTCAAAAACATATTTCTCAATTAAAAGCAGGGGAACGAAGGCAAAGAAAAGCAGTGCGGGGAAACCGTTTACCGGCCATGCCATGCTGAAAAGCACGCCTGAAAGTACAGAAAGGGCTATTAACCGGATTTTTTTCATTGGGTTATCTCTGCTTCCGATGAGGCAATTATTTGTTCGGCCGGGTGGCTCAGTTCACAACCCTCAGGATAAAAGGGCCGGCTTACTGAAGCGTATCTTTTGATTCGAGAATATACAGGCAGCCTTCGTTGATTTTGTTTTCTCTTGCTATTCTTTCATCCCGGCTTAGCTGGCCCCATTGCATGATCTCTTCGTATGAATACAATTCAAACATTTTTTCGATGGTGCAATCGCAATATTCCGCAGCCACAACCGAATCAGCCATCCTGCTGTTAATCATTGCTTTAATACAGCTTTTTTTATTGAATTCTTTCAACCTTTCAAAATCTTCGGCATTTCCGTTATCTCCTGCGCCCATCCTTTGCCCGCAGGCTGCCATTGTTATGATTGCGACGAAAAGCAAAATCTTTTTCATAGGATATAATTTGCGTTTAATGTAAATATCTCCAAAAATACGACATTATTCAAAACTTTCCGGTTCTTCGTACAGGAAATCATTGTAAGGGTATCTTTTCACATGAAGTTCTCTCACTTCGTTGTAAAGCAATTCCCTGAATTCGTCAATGTTTTGCTTTTTAAGGGCTGAGATAAAAATGGTTTTTACACCGGTTGCAGCCATCCAGGTTTTTTTAAGTTCGCTGAGGCTGAGGTTTTCCTTTCCTGACGGGGTCAGGTCATACGGATCTTTGGGGACATAACTAAATGCATCTGTTTTGTTGAATGCGAGTATTGTGGGCTTGTCTCCGGCGCCGATTTCCGCCAGTGTGCTGTTGACGGTGCGTATCTGCTCTTCGAAGTCAGGATGGGAAATGTCAGCGATATGAATCAACAGGTCGGCTTCCCGCACTTCATCCAGGGTAGATTTAAATGATTCGATGAGCGAATGGGGAAGTTTTCTGATGAAGCCAACCGTGTCGGACAGAAGGAAAGGCAGGTTTTTGACAGTGACTTTCCGTACCGTTGTATCTAAAGTGGCGAAAAGCTTATTTTCGGCAAAAACCTGCGATTTACTGATCAGGTTCATCAGCGTTGATTTCCCGACATTGGTATATCCTACGAGGGCTACACGGATGATCTTACCCCTGGCTTTCCTCTGGGTGGATTTTTGCCTGTCGATTTTTTCCAGTTTCTTTTGCAGTAGGGCAATCTTGTCCCTGATGATCCTCCTGTCGGTTTCGATTTCCGTTTCCCCGGGGCCCCTGAGGCCAATTCCGCCGCGTTGTCTTTCCAGGTGTGTCCACATCCGGGTGAGTCGGGGAAGAAGGTACTCATACTGAGCCAGCTCCACCTGGGTTTTTGCATGGGCAGTGCGTGCCCTGTTGGCAAAGATGTCGAGGATGAGGTTGTTCCTGTCAAGCACTTTGCAGTTCAAAACATCTTCTATGTTCCTGAGCTGTGAAGGGGAGAGTTCGTCGTCAAAAACGGCTATGTCGATGCTGTTATTCTGAATATAATCTGCAATTTCCGCTAATTTGCCGGAGCCAACAAACGTTTTGGAGTCCTTTTTTTCAAGCTTTTGAACAAATCTGGCGCCGGGAATTGCACCGGCGGTTTCCAGCAGAAAAGCAAGTTCATCCAGGTAGGTATTCACAACGGTCTCGTCCTGACCATGTGTTATGATCCCGACCATTACGGCGCTTTCCTGAGGGGGGCTGGTTATGATCAAGGCAGTCAGAATTCTGTAAAACCGATAATTTCCCTCACTTCCCTAATCGTTTTTGCAGCGCTTTCGGAGGCTTTTTCCCTTCCGGCTTTCAGGACTTTCCTGAGGTACACGTCATCGGCAGAGAGTTCCCTGATCCTGTTTCTGAAAGGTTCTGTAAAGCGGATGATGTCTTCGGCCAGCTTTTTTTTCAGGTCGCCATATCGGATGGTGCAATGATTATACTGATCCTCAAAATAATCAAGGGTTTCTTTATCTGAAACAGCTTTCATCAGCAGGAACAGATTTTGCACAGGCTCCGGTTTTTCCTGGTTGGGCTGGGTTGGCCCGGCATCGGTAACGGCCCTCATTACCCTTTTTCTGATCACTTCCGGTTCGTCTGCCAGAAAAATTGCATTGCCTTCGCCCTCTGATTTTCCCATCTTTCCGGTTCCGTCGAGTCCGGGTATTTTTACCAGGTTATTTCCAAAATTGTAGGCAACGGGTTCGGGAAAAAACTCATGGTTATACATCCTGTTAAACCTTCTGGCGAATGTACGTGTCAATTCCAGATGCTGTTCCTGATCTTTTCCGACCGGTACCATGTGGGCTTTATGGATGATAATATCGGCGGCCATAAGGGTGGGATAGGTAAGAAGGCCTGCATTGATGTTTTCGGGTTGTTTTCGGGCTTTTTCCTTGAAAGTGGTTACTCTTTCGAGTTCTCCCATATAAGCATTCATGTTGAGCAGCAGATACAGTTCGGTCACCTGGGGAACGTCGCTCTGAACATATATTGTGGCTATTTCATGATCGATACCGGCAGCCAGAAATTCTACCAATGCCTGCTTCACATTTCCATGAAGGTCATTCGGGGTTGGATGGGTGGTGAGGGAATGATAGTCTGCAATGAAAAAATAGCACGAATGTTCGTGCTGCATTTTCCTGAAATTCGCCAGGGCGCCGAAATAGTTGCCCAAATGCAGTTTCCCTGTGGGTCTTATCCCGCTTACTACCGTTTTCATACTGTATAATTATCCTGTGATGCCCGGACAGGCCGGTTAAATTTTAATTTCCTCATTATTTTTTGAAAAGAACCTGTATTCAAGCAAATGGTATGTTTTAATGTGTTTCAGTTTCACCCATCTTTTGAATTTAATAAACCATTTCATCCTGACAGAATAAATTCCTTTGGTGAGAAATGAGTAAATGATCGGGTTAACTGCAAGAGTCAGTGATTTTTCATTTTGCTCCTGGGTAAGGTATTTGATGTTGTTCTCAATCTCCTCCATGAAAAGAGTGTTTGACCTGATTTCTCCGGTTCCATTGCAGGCCGGGCATTTTTCAACCGTTACCACATTCATCTCAGGCCTGACCCTTTGCCTTGTAATCTGCACCAATCCAAACTTGCCCGGGGGTAAAATGGTGTGCTTTGCACGGTCTTTTGCCATTTCCTCTTTCAGTTTGGTGAATAGTTTCCGGCGGTTGGCTGCCTGGTGCATATCGATAAAATCAATGACGATGATGCCGCCTATGTCGCGCAGTCTCAACTGCCGGGCTACTTCAACCGCTGCTTCAATGTTGACCGTAAGGGCATTTTCTTCCTGGGATTGTTCCTTGTTGACCCTGTGGCCGCTGTTTACATCTATCACGTGCATGGCTTCGGTGTGCTCAAGGATGAGATATATCCCGCTTTTTATGGTCACTATCTTTCCAAAGGAATTCTTGATTTGCCTGTCCACTCCATACATGTCGAAAATATGGGCTTTCCCCTTGTACAGTTTAACAATGTCAATCTTATCTGGGGCAATGGACCGGATAAATGTTTTGATGTCTTCAAACAGGGCATTGTTATCGACAATGATACTGTTAAATGATTCGTTCAGCAGGTCGCGCAGCATGGCAGATGTCCTGTCGAGTTCTGTTGCCACGCGGCTGGGGCTGCTTACCGACTTTAACTTTTTAAAGGTATTTTCCCATTTTTTTACCAGATTGTTGAGGTCATTATCGAGGTCGGCAACTTTTTTATGCTCAGCGACTGTCCGGATAATTACCCCGAAATTAGGAGGTTTGATGCTCGTGATCAACCTCTTGAGGCGGTTTCGTTCTGCCGAACTCCTTATTTTTTGAGAAATGGAAATTCTGTTTGAGAAAGGGACAAGCACCAGGAACCTTCCTGCGAATGAGATTTCTGAGGTTACCCGCGGCCCTTTAGTAGATATGGGTTCCTTGGCAATCTGAACCAGGATATCCTGACCAGAGGTAAGCACTTCGGTGATCTTCCCGGATTTATTGATATCTTCCTCCAACTTGAAAGAAGACAGCTCGAACGATTTGATTTTTCCCGAAATGATTCCGGAAGAAAATTTCTTCAGCGACCTGACCTGAGGACCTAAATCCAGGTAGTGTAAAAACGCATCCTTCTCGTGGCCTACATCCACAAAGGCAGCATTAAGGCCTGGCATGATCCGTTTTATTTTCCCCAGATAAACATCTCCAACACCGAAACTTGATTTTCCTTTTTCCTTATGAAGTTCAACAAGTCTTTTTTCCTCCAAGAGCGCAATATTAACTTCTGAGGAAGCGGCATTTATAATAAGCTCTTTATTCACACTTTGTAATTTTTGCGCAACCCATACCGGTATATCCATTCCTGCAGGGAACCCTTTCCGGTGATCCGGGATTTGATTTGAGGAGAAAGCCTGTAATACATAAGACCCGGCTTTTCAGAGTCTGTGTGTGGTACAGAAAAATCCCGTTATTTCTTCTTATGTCTGTTCTTCCGCAAGCGTTTTTTCCGCTTATGCGTGGACATTTTGTGTCTCTTCCTTTTTTTTCCGCTTGGCATACAAGGTACTGTTATACTGTTATTTCACGCTGTTTTTAACTTCGTTGACGAAGGTTTTTGCAGGTTTGAATGCAGGTATGTTGTGTTCAGGTATAATGATCGTTGTGTTTCTTGATATATTCCTTCCTGTTTTTTCGGCTCTTTTCTTGATAATAAAACTGCCAAAGCCTCTCAGGTACACATTATCCCCTTTCGCCATCGAGTTCTTAACTGTATCCATGAAGGCCTCTATTGCGCTCTGCACAGCAACTTTTTCTATTCCAGTCTTGTTAGCGATCTCAGCTACTATTTCTGCTTTTGTCATGATCCCATTTTTTTTAACGTTTTGATACTTAATTTAATATACAGGGCTGCAAAGATATAAATTTTTTGAAATGCAAAAGAAAAATTATTTTTTTTCAGAAAATGTAATTTTGCTACATGGGAATTCAGTCAAATATAATCCAATGGTACAATCAAAACAGGAGGTCACTGCCCTGGCGGGAAACCCGTGATCCCTATAAAATATGGATATCCGAGGTTATACTTCAACAAACCAGGATTGCCCAGGGATTGGATTATTACCTCCGTTTTATTTCCCTTTTCCCTACGGTGAACCACCTGGCCAATGCAGGTGCGGATGAAGTGCTGAAAGCATGGCAGGGGTTAGGGTACTATTCACGGGCAAGAAACCTGCACTCTGCGGCTGGTGTAATCGCAAACAGGCTCAACGGTGTTTTCCCTTCCTCTTATGAACAACTAATCAGCCTGAAAGGCATCGGCGACTATACCGCTTCAGCCGTTCTATCCATTGCTTTCTCCCAAAGATATCCTGTGGTTGATGGTAATATCATCCGGCTGATATCCAGGATAACGGGTATCACAGGGGATCCCGGAACAGCAGAAAGCCTCAGGAGTATCAAACAAACCATGTACGGGTTGATGGAGGGATATGAACCCGGGCTTTTCAATCAGGCAATGATGGAATTCGGGGCGCTGAGATGCCTTCCCAAAAACCCCGGCTGTGATGCCTGTGAAGTGAAGAATCATTGCTTCGCCTTCCGAAAAGGCATGGTAAATCATATTCCGGCCAAAAAATCAAAGAAGGAGAAGAGGACAAGGTATTTTTCCTATATCGTAATTTGTTTCATGAAAGAAAAGCGCTCCCATGTTTGGATATCGAAGCGGGGAAACCGGGACATCTGGGCAGACCTCTATGAATTTCCATGCATTGAATCTGCCGGATTTTACACCCCTGTGCATTTGAAGAATGAAATTGACCGCCGGTTTCCGTGCCTGGATGGCAGGTTCACCCTGACAGGCCCGGTAAAGGAATACACTCATATACTCACCCACCAGGAAATCAGGGCCGGGTTTTATAACCTCCTTCTGACCCCGGAAGGGTCCGAAATGGCCGGATTGACGGAAAGTTTGCGTTCCGGGGGTGCGTTCCCCGTTCCGGTTACCAGATCAGGAATTGAAAAGTTCCCGGTACATCGTCTGGTTGAAAAGTTTTTGAATGAAAATTTTAATGGTGTGGATTTTTTTTGAATCTTTGTGTATTGTTTTAAAATCTATTGTAAAACCCAAACAAATTTTTTCATTATGGCAGGAGTAAATAAAGTGATCCTCATCGGGAACCTGGGACGTGACCCGGAGGTGCGCACTCTTGAAAACGGTGTGAAAATGGCGCGTTTTTCGCTGGCAACCACTGAAACCTACAAGGATAAATCGGGTAACCGGACCGACCGTACCGAATGGCACAATGTTGTTCTTTGGAGGGGATTGGCTGAAGTGGCTGAATCCTACCTTAACAAGGGCAGCAGAATATATCTTGAGGGCCGTATCAGATACCGCCAATGGGAAGATAAGGACGGAAATAAAAAGTATGCCACCGATATTGAAGGTGAAAACCTGATGATGTTAGACGGGAAAGATACTAAAACCGTTGATCCCGGCGGCGTAGAATCCGGGGATGCCATTGCCGGTGAACCGGCCAATCCGGCGGAGAACGCAGATGACGACCTGCCGTTCTGAATGTGCCTGCCGTTTCTGTTTTGCAAATAGTATTGAATTATTCATTACTTTTGCATCCGAAATTCAAAAGTCACATTAAAGTTGGAAGACATTGACCCTGATTCTTACCGGGATATTTTCGGTTTGCTTATAAATACAGCCGGCCTTTTAACCTCCGGCACTATCATCGGCTTCATTACTATCCTGCTGCTTTTTATCATTTCGGCCCTTATTTCCGGTTCGGAGGTGGCTTTTTTTTCGCTTAATCCGGCCCAGCTCAACAACATCCGGTCAAAGGCTTCGAAAGCCGACCCCCTGATTTTGAAATTGCTGGAAAGACCTAAAAGATTGCTGGCCACCATATTGATTGCCAATAATTTTGTCAATGTGGCCATTATCATTTTATCCTCTTATCTGCTCCGGGAATTATTTATCATAAACAACAACCCCCTGCTCAGTTTTCTGTTGGAGGTGGTGGTGATCACCGTCCTGATTTTGCTTTTTGGCGAAATTATGCCAAAGATTTATGCCACCCAGAGGACCGAAAACTTTGCACGCTTCATGGCCGCTCCCCTGCTTGTTCTTGTGAAGATTCTTTACCCGGTCAGTCACTTTCTGGTGAAATCAACATCCATTATTGATAAAAGGATGGCCAAAAAGAGCCCGAACATCTCCATGAGCGACCTTTCTGAAGCCATCAACATCACCTCGGATAAAACTTCTCCCGGGGAAGAAACCAAAATTCTTAAAGGGATAGTTAAGTTCGCCGATATTGAAGTAAGCGAGGTGATGAAATCAAGGGTCGATGTCACAGCAGTCGGCTCCGACACCCCTTTTGATGAATTGGTAAAGGTGGTTATTTCATCAGGATATTCCAGGATTCCCGTTTATCAGGAAACTTTTGACCGCATCGTCGGTATTTTGTATGTAAAGGATTTATTGCCTTACCTTGACGGGAAAAAGGATTTTCAATGGCTGGATCTGGTTCATCAGGCTTTTTTTGTGCCCGAAAACAAAAAGATCAGCGACCTGCTCAAGGAATTCCAGGAAAGGAAAATCCACCTTGCAGTGGTTGTGGATGAATACGGTGGAACTTCCGGAATCGTGACCCTTGAAGATATTATTGAAGAGATCATCGGCGAAATTACGGATGAGTATGATATGCCCGGCGACGACATCAATTACAGGAAAACCAATGACAATACCTATGTTTTTGAAGGGAAAACAAGCCTGAACGACTTCTGTAAAATCATCGGGGCGGAATACAGGATTTTTGAAGAGGTTAAAGGTGAGTTTGATACCCTTGCAGGGCTGATCCTCGAATTAACAGGTGAGATACCGGATAAAAACACGGTTATCACCTATATGAATTTTGATTTTAAAATCCTGGCCGCCGACAGCAGGAGGATCAGCACAATTCAGGTAACCATCAAAGAATGAGAGTTTTATTCATAAGATATGCAAGAGTCCGGGCATTGGCCCTGCCACTCTGGCTTGGCTGGCTTGTGATTTCAGGATGTGATAATAATTATGTGCCCAAACCCAGGGGATATTTCAGGATTGACCTGCCGGAGAAGGAGTATGTCCGGTTCGAATCGGAGTATCCCTATTCCTTTGCCTATCCTACGGTATGCAGGCTGGTTCCGGATACCGGACACAACAGCGAGCCCTTCTGGCTGGATATGGACTACCCCTTGTTCGGGGCGAAAATCCACCTCAGTTATAAAAGGGTACACCATGATTTGAACAGGTACCTGGAAGACACAAGGTCAATGCTGATGAAACATATCCCTAAGGCAAATGCCATTAAGGAGAAACAATACATCAATGCAGAAAACGATGTTTTCGGAGTGATATACTTCATCGAAGGAACCAGCGCTGCCTCTCCGGTACAGTTTTATGCCACCGACAGTGTAAAACATTTTCTCAGGGGGGCCCTGTATTTCGATGCAGTTCCCAACAACGATTCACTTGAACCCGTCATCAGTTTCATCAGCGAGGATATACAAAACCTGATTGCCACACTCCGGTGGGATGTTCCTTTGCAAAGCAGCAAATAAATCCGGTTACGCAACGATTGCCGCTTCTCTGTTGTCATATATTATGTTCAATTAATTATTTTATAACTATGAAAAGTTTTTTATCCGTTTTAGTATTTCTTTTTTTAGCCTTTGCTTCCTATTCCCAAACAACCGGATATTCAAGGGTTGAGGTTTACACAGGAGGGCAGGACGGCCTGAACAGATTGGCGGCTGCAGGCATCGCAGTAGAGGAGGGTTTTATCAGGCCCGGTCACATTTATATTGGCGAATTATCGGAAACCGATCTCCTGAAATTGCAAACCCTTAACATGGATTATCAGGTTCTGATAGAGGATGTGGCCGGGTTTTACGAGGAGAGAAACAAAGGATTGACCACCAATGTAGATGATTACAGGGACTCCGACGAATATGAAATTCCGGAGGATTTTGAATTCGGTTCCATGGGCGGACATTGCACCTTTACTGAGATCATCACCCATCTCGACAACATGCACACGAAATATCCCAACCTGATCACGGCAAAAGAACCCATCGGGCAGTCGATTGAAGGCCGTGAAATGTGGATGGTGAAGATATCTGACAATCCCGGAATGAATGAAACGGAACCTGAGGTTCTTTACACCGCCCTGCACCATGCCCGTGAGCCTGCAGGGGTGATGACCCTGTTGTTTTATATGTACTACCTCCTTGAGAACTATGACGATCCCTATATCAAGACTTTGGTTGACAACACCCAAATGTATTTCATCCCTGTGGTCAATCCGGACGGATATGTGTATAACCAAACCACCAACCCCAACGGCGGCGGGATGTGGCGAAAGAACAGGAAAAACAACGGCAATGGTTGCTGGGGCGTTGATTTAAACCGGAACTACGGATACAAATGGGGTAACGACAACAATGGTTCCTCACCCGACCCCTGTGATGAAACCTACAGGGGAACTGCTGCATTTTCAGAACCCGAAATTGACGCTGTCAGGAATTTTTGTGAAAACCATGAGTTCAGGTTTGCCATCAATTATCATACATATTCAAATCTGTTGCTTTATCCCTGGGGTTATACCAGTACTCCCTGTGCAGATGATGCCACTTTTGATGCTTTCTCTGAAATCATGACAATGGACAGCCATTATACATTCGGACCCGGAAGCACGACCATTTATCCTACCAATGGAGGTTCTGACGACTGGATGTACGGCGAACAAACCACCAAACCGCTCATATATGCTTTCACCCCCGAACTCGGCGGCGATGGCGACGGCTTTTGGTGCCCCCTGAACAGGATCATACCCATCGCAAGGGAAAACATGATCATGAACCTTTCTGCCGCTGCATTTTCATTGAATTATGCGGCAGTTGAAGACAAAACCCCAACCCTCACCGGCGATCTGACCAATTACCTGGTTTTCGATATCACCAGGCTGGGCCTTGAGGAAGGGGGTTCATTCACGGTAAGCCTTACAGCGGTGAGCCCGCAGATTTCTGGAGTTGGCGCCCCGGTCCAGTTCTCCAACATGGACCTGCTTGAAACAAAAACCGACTCCATTCTATACACCCTTGACGGAATCAGCAGCGGAACACCTTTCAGTTTAGTTCTTACAGTTAACAACGGGGATTTTGACATCTCCGACACCCTGCACAAAGTGTTCGGCGAACCCACTGTTATATACCAGAACAATTGTAACTCCATCTCAGGATGGAACCCGGGTTACTGGGATGTGATCACCAGCGTTTACCATTCTCCTACCGGATCGATCACCGACTCAAAAAATGGCAATTACCAGAATAACCAGACCAATATCATACAACTCCAGGAGAACATCGACCTCTCCAGTGCCGCTTATGCCCAACTGAGCTTCTGGGCGAAATGGGAAATTGAGTCGGGATATGATTATGTACAGGTTTTGGTGTCCACCGGATCGGGATGGAACCCGCTGGAAGGCAAATATACGGTTACCGGTTCACAGTACCAGGCAGAAGGGGAACCTGTGTTTGACGGTTTTCAGACCCAATGGGTGTGGGAAGAAATGGATCTTTCAGAATACCTTGGCGAAACGGTCAGCTTCAGATTTATCCTGAAATCAGATTCGTATGTGGTTGAAGACGGCTTTTATTTTGATGATTTTACGGTAACTACCATTGATATCACGACCGGGGAAAAGGAATCACATACCCTTTCAGGAGCAATGATCTCAGACCCTGTTCCCAACCCTGTGAACGGGATGACCACGCTCCGCATTGCCGACAATGTAGTGGTGAAGAATGGAAGAATTATTGTTTTTGATGTTTCCGGCAAATTAGTGTCTGAGAATAAGGTTGAAGACGGAAAGAAAATCATTACCCTTTCCACCGGCTCCTGGCAGCCCGGATTATATTTTTACCGCCTCGAAGGGGAGGGCTTCCGGTCGGAAACAAAAAAAATGCTGGTTTACTGATCCTGATGAACGATATTTATAATGTATGGATGCCCGGCCTGAAAACCGGGCATTTTTTTGAATCTTACCACGAATTCCATTTGCCTGGCGGTGGTATCTTTCCTTTGTTTATTTTTGTTTGCTGAGATATTTTTAAACATCCTCAATACATGACAGGCAAAAGGAGAATTATTGAACTGGCGGCGCTTATTTTATTCACCATCATTATTATTATATTGTCAGGCAATCCCCATTCAGGCGGGATGTTTGATGATCAGGACACACTTGTGCCGGTCGCTCAAACCGCACTGGAGTACGGTATACCTGTGGATTCAATGGTGGTAATAAAGGATAAAGTGAAGAAAAATGAATTCCTTTCACAGATATTGCAACGCTATGGAGTACCGTACCAGGTCATTGATAAGCTCGTGAATAAGTCCAGGTCCGTGTTTGACGTCAGGAGGATCAGGGCCGGAAACAATTATACCCTGTTGCTGCGCAATGACTCATCGTTGTGTTTCCAGGTATTTATCTATGAAATCTCTCCCACCTCTTATATAGTTTACGATGTCAGGGACAGCATCCATATCCATAAAGGAGAGAAAGAGATAATGATCAGGGAACTGGAAAGCAGTGGAACCATCAGCAGTTCACTCTGGAACGCAATGGTAAGTCAAAACACAGACCCTAACCTGGCGAATGAGCTTTCGGAGGTGTATGCCTGGGCCATCGATTTCTTCGGGCTGCAAAAAGGGGATACTTACAGTGTAATATATGAAGCTCTTTATGTGGATGATGAATACATTGGCATTGGGAAAGTCAGAGCTGCCTTGTTTAACCATGCGGGCAGTGAATTTTGGGCTTTCTATTTTGTGCAGGACAGTGTCGGGGATTATTTTGACGAAAAGGCCAACAGCCTGCGGCGCACCTTTCTGAAAGCCCCTCTTAAATACAGCCGCATCAGTTCCCGCTTCTCAAATTCCAGGCTTCATCCTGTGTTGAAAATAAGAAGGCCCCATCATGGAGTGGATTATGCCGCTCCTGCGGGCACGCCGGTATATGCAGTGGGAGATGGCGTTGTAATCAAGGCGGGCCGGAGCGGACAAAGCGGCAATATGGTGAAGATCAGGCATAACGGGACTTACACTACCGCTTATCTTCACCTGTCGGGTTATGCCAAAGGGATCAGGGAAGGGGTTTATGTGCATCAGGGTGATGTGATCGGTTATGTGGGGAGTACCGGGCTATCCACAGGACCCCACCTCGATTTCAGGTTTTACAGGAATGGCAGCGCCGTAGATCCGCTCAGGGTGGAATCGCCTCCGGCAGAACCGGTGGATTCTGTCCACCGGGAAAGATATTTTGAAAAGGCAGAAGGATGGAAAAACATGCTGAAGAGGATCCCGGAAAGCACAAAGGACCCGTTGATCACAGAGGTACGGTAAAAAGATAAAAATTTCAGGAGAGGGCAAAAAAAAGGGTATTTCATGTGAAATACCCTTTAACCCACATTGCAGGGTGAGGGGTGTAAGTTGTTGATACTAAGAAGTATTGTGTTTCGGGAATTCGGCAGGGGGGACAACG
>JAFGME010000028.1 GCA_016927695.1 Bacteroidales bacterium | reverse complement strand
GTATCTCTTTGAAAGTAGTGCTGACTTTTATTTCATATAGGGCATCCGTATCTTCGAGGTATTTAAAAAATCGTATTGGAACTTTCTCTGTATACCTTAAAAGCCAAAAGACATAATCAATCTTCTTTTTAACCTTAATATCTAATTGGTTATACAAGGAATAGAAGTGATCGCCCCAAACTATGATTTCTCTAACCATGATGCAGAGTTAACTATTCAGTTAACACTTGTCAAGTTTTTTTTCAATTGCCCCATAACGTTTTGCAGCTATGCCCAGTAGCCGTTTTGCGGGCTTTGTCACTGTCACCCGGCACAATGTTTCTGCGGGGTACACTGTTTCAAGTTGCTCTTTCATAGGCTATTGGGCATAGGGGCTGTTATGCTGCGTGGTTTAGTATATCAATTCCATTTTTCTTAATTTCCGCAACAACAGGATTTGAAATATGAAAATCAGAAGTTTTGAATGGATGAGGTTCTATTAATAAATCGTCATCATTGCGAAGTTGCATCAAATGAATTTGCAAGTCTATAATATCATCCACAGTCTTAAACACAATTGCAATATCAATATCACTGTCAGGGTGATTTGTCCCTTTTGCAAACGATCCAAAAAGTATTGCGCTTTCAATTTGAAATTTGTTACTAATTGAATCAATATATCTTTTCGCGATGTTTATAGCTTCGTTTTTATCCATTCTCTAAGTATCTTAATATTTGTAAACCATGTTATTGAATAACCAGGTGTGCATTTTTTATAAAAGTCTTGCTTGTAGTCATCGTACCTTGCATTGATATTAAAAGTTGATACTGTATCAAGCCACTTTTTATGTTCATCTTCAAAAGCCAGGCCTGAAAGCTTTGCGAGTCTTCTTAAGTCATATGTCAATGGAGCATGTGTACCTGTCTTTCTTACAACAATCGCTTTAAGTAATCTCTCAATTACAAGATTTCCAATGAATAAAGCCCAATGGAAATCCTTTGATTTTATTAAATTATTCATTGTTTCAAAGTCAGAATCTGACCTCAAAATCCAATGATTTGCTATTAGTTCTATGTCAATTTTTTCATTTTCCATTCATCAAATATACAAAATAAAAGTATTCTTCCTCAAAATTGTTGTTCTTTCGCCACGAAGCATATCGCTAATTTCATTTTTCCTTATTCTTTGAGTTTGTATTCGACAATCTTTTGCAATTCATCAAAAGTCATTGATCGTTCATAAAATTCCTTTTTATTCTTCTTGTAGATAATGGTTGCAGGGATAGCGCCCGACCAGAGGGGGCTGACCTTGTCGATCCATTTGTTGGCATCGGTGTCTGTCAGGTGCAGTATTCCGGACTTCAGGTTGTTCTCTCGGATAAAAGGGATCAGTTCGCTGTCGTGTTTATTTGGAAAATCAAGGCTTATCAGCACAACCCGGACGGCTTTGTTTTTGTATTCCTTTCTTAGCTTTTCAAATTCCGGAAGTTCCTTAAAACAGGGCTTGCACCAGGTTGCCCAGAAATTGATGACATACACCGTGTCGCTTTTCTGGCTGAAAAGAGACTCAATGTTTTCAAAGGTAACCTGAGGGACAATGATTTCAGGGTCCTGGGTGCAGGACTGCATGCAAAGTATGGAACCTGCAGTAAGAGCCGCTGCCCAGATCAGGATTGATGTTTTTATTTTCATATAAAACAGATTTAACAAATTGATTCCATTTTTTGTTCAACAGGAAATCATGACGGGTTTTGAAGATGTAAATTCTCCTGAAGGAACTCCATTAATTTCTGAATTGCCTTTCCCCTGTGGCTGATCCTGTTTTTTTGGTCCATATCCATTTCAGCAAATGAACATTCGTAGCCTTCGGGCCTGAAAACGGGATCGTAGCCAAACCCTTTATCACCATGACATTCGTGCAGGATCTCCCCTTCCGCTATCCCTTCGAAAAAATATTCCTGTTTATCAATAATCAAAGATATAACCGTTCTGAACCGCGCCCTTCTGTTTTTTATTCCTTGCAATTCCGATAAAACCTTTTCGATGTTTTTTATGTGATCGTTGTCCGGGCCGGCATACCGGGCAGAAAACACCCCCGGGCGGCCGTTGAGGGCGTCTGTTTCGAGGCCTGTGTCATCGGCAAAACAGTTTAATCCTGTTTTGTGGTATGCATACCATGATTTCAGAGAAGCGTTGCTTTCGAGGGTTTCTCCGGTTTCCGGGATGTCTTCGGAAATTCCGGCTTCATTCATTGAAATGATCCGCAGCCTGTCCCCTGCCAGCTTTTGTATTTCCCCGAGTTTATGCCTGTTGTTTGTGACGAAAAGCAATTTGTAATTCATGCCGGATGTCATTAATTTTTATGCAAATATAAAAGGTTTGCAGTTCCGCTAAAATGCAAGATAAAAATCGCGGGTCAGTTCCATGTACCCGGAGGTATATTGGTGTTGTTCATCCCTGATGGATAAAGTTTCTGATGTACAGGATTTTCCTTTGCTGCCTGACAATTCCAGGAGAAGCCTTACAGGGGCGTTTCCCCGGACTGAGCACACCCTCAATTCCTTATTGATATGCAGATGGTTGTTCCAGGCCAGTTCTTCGAGCCTGTCACGGCCATCATAAGGGTAAATCAGCGCCAGTTTTCCCCCGGGCTTCAGAATTTTCTTTGCCTCCGGGAAAAAAGCGGCAAGGGAAAGGCCTGTATCGTGCCGTGAGAGATTTTTCGTATGATCGGCGGATTTCAGGGAATTGCAGAAATAGGGAGGGTTTGATACGATCAGGTCATAACCGGGCTGAGTTATCCGGGCAAAATCGTGTAAAGCGCAATGGCAGGCCTTTAGCCGCTCACTCCAGGGTGAATTGCTGAAGTTCAATCCGGCATCGGTAATAGATCCTTCATGGATGTCGATGGCATCGATCCTTGCTTTTTCAGACCGTTGGGCCATCATCAGAGCGATGATCCCGCAACCCGTACCCACATCAACAGCGTTATTTACCCCCTCCATATCGACCCAGGCGCCCAGCAGCACACCATCGGTGTTCAGCTTCATTGAGCTATGCCGGTCTGAAACGGAAAACTTCTTGAAGAAAAAACACTTCTGCTCCATGGAGATTTACAAATAGAGGTCAACCAGGCCTTCCGGGGTTTTCACAAAGATTTTCCGGGCTTTTCGGTCGATTTTCATTATGATCTCATCGGAGGCAGGCACGAGGATTTCTTTTCTGTCCCTAACAATGATGAGGACAGGCTGGCTGGTTTGGTCCATCACCCCCGAAACCGGCCCCAATGCGCCCAGTGTTTCATCCATCACCTCAAAACCGATGATCTCATGGAAGTAGAAATTTTTTCCTGACAGTTCGGGCAGGTAGCTTACGGGAAGGTAAAGGCTGCATCCTGCAAGGGCTTCAGCCTCATCCTGTGAATGGATATCCATGAGGCTCACAAAGGCCTGAGCGCCCTTAGTGAAGGCAATTGAACGGATGGCAAAAGGGATCAGGTTTCCTGCAATATCGATAAAAACCGCTTCAAGGTCCTGGTAGTGGGATATGTCGTCGACATCAAAAAAAAACACCAGGTTCCCTTTGTAACCTGATGTTTTTACAATTTTTCCGAGATAATAAAAGTCTTCCTTTTTCATAGAGTGACCGGACTGAAAAGATTAAGCGCCGGTTTCCTCCTTTTTATCTTCTGTCTGCTCCTTCTCTGATGCGGTTTCATCCATTTCTTTTGCCTCTTCAGCAGGTGCAGCCACTTCCTCTGTTGGCTGTTCCGCTGTGTTTGCTGTGGCCATTTCCGTTTCTTCCTTCACTTCCGGAGCAGCAACTTCTTCTGTTTTTATGTCCTCACCGGTAACGGCAGGGGCATGAGTCTCAACGGATGGGGTTTCTTCCTGTGCAGGAGGAGCAGCGGCAGCCCTTTCGGCTTCGATTTTCCTTAATTCAGCCGCCCTTCTGTCGGAGAGTTCTTTCGCCCTGGCTTCGTTCACTTTTCTTTCCCCTTCAAGCCTTTTTTTCTGTTCGTCCCTTGCCTCGTTTTCAACCTCCCTGATGCTTCCTTCTATCTTTGCTTCCTTGTCTTTGAGCCATGCAGCAAACTTAATTTCGGCCTGCTCCAGGTCAAAGGCTCCCTTTTTCACTCCGGTTAAAAGGTGATTTTTCATTAAAACCCCTTTGAGTGAAAGCAAAGCCCTCACCGTATCGGTGGGCTGTGCTCCGTTCTGAAGCCAATACAGCGCCCTGTCAAAATCCAGGTCAATGTCGGCAGGTTTGGTCAGAGGATTGTAAGTGCCAATTTTCTCAATATATTTTCCGTCGCGTGGTGCCCGACCATCCGCAATGACTACGTGGTAGAAAGGCCTCCCTTTCTTACCTTTTCTCTGCAATCTGATTCTTGCTGGCATACTTTAAATAATGTAATTAATTAGTCATATTAACCCGATGATGCCCTTCATGTTCATCACCCATGAAAATGTCTTCCTGAAAAGGGGTGCAAATTTCTAACTTTTTTTTGGAAATCAAAAGATTAAATGCAAAAAAATATTTAAAAGATCATTTTCCCCTGAAATAAAACCGGCATGAACGGCAAATCCGGGGCCGGCTGTCCAAGGTTCACTCCGGTTGGTGTTGCTGCCGGAGCAGGTCGTTCACGGTTTTGACAGGGTTAAAAGTAATTACGGGCACTTCAACAAAAACAGTGGTCCAGCGGGCCATAGCGCCGTTCCATAGCCCCGGCAGTTCCATGGCTTTGAGGGGTTTTCCATCTTTGGACTTCACCGAAATAAAACCTGTTGAAGGATCAATGAAGTGATGCAGGTCAAACGGCCTGCCTTTGAAATCGCGTGTGGCACAAACCAGGTCCACGGGATTAAAATGGGAGGAGGAGTTCATAATCCCCTTCTGTACAGGGTCTTTCTCATTGATCTGGGAGCTTTCCACAATCTGTGGGGAAATCTGCCCGTCCGGGGCATTCACCCAGAACGGCCCCCCGCCCGGCTCCCCTTCGTTTTTGACCATCCCGCAAACCCGGATGGGGCGGTTGAGGGCATGGAAAAGGATGCTTCGCTGCTCCGCTGCCGACCTGTTTTCCATGTCCGGAGGCAGCTTGATATTCATTGTATTCGTAACAAAACCAACCATTTCGGGCTTATGCATTTCCCAATTGTCATTTTTGTCGAGATGCTGAAGGAAAAAGAAAACCTTCTCCTGAATCTGCAAAACAATAGCAGCCAGGGCTTTTTTATACAGAACCGTGGTATCTTTCAGATAGTCCGGCACAACATTATCAATATTTTTGATAAAAATGAGGTCGGCATCAATATCGTTCAGGTTTTCAATGAGCGCGCCATGGCCTCCGGGTCTGAAAAGCAGTGAACCGTCACTGTTTCTGAAAGGTTTGTTTTCCATATCCACAGCCAGGGTGTCAGTGGAAGGCTTCTGCTGCGAATAGGATATCCTGAACCTGATGCCGAACCGGCGCTCATAAACAGGGAGCGCTTCATCCACCTTTTTTTCAAAACCTGAAAGATGTTCGGGTGACACGGTAAAATGCACCTCCGCGACATTAGCGCTGTTCCGGGCATACATGGCAGCTTCCGCCAGGTGTTCTTCAATGGCCGTAGCGGAACCTGAAGGATAGCTGTGAAACTTCAGCAATCCTTTGGGCAGCTTCCCATACCCAAGGCCTTCATCCTCCAGAAGCGTTTCCAGAATACGGCTGTAATTACCGCTGCCGACCGCCTTTTCGAGGGAAAATCCGGCGTGTGAACAAGCTTTGTTCAAATCCTCATAAAATGCAAATGCCTTTATGTTGTCGAAAAACTCTTTCACAGACCTGAATTCCGCATTATCTGTCAGGGCAATCTCTGAATTGCCGGTGGACCTGACTGCCGGAATAAATGCATAAAGATCTTTGAACATGCGGGTGGCAGCGCCGGAGGCAGGCACGAATTTAACGATCTGCAAACCGGGGAGCCTTTCTTCATAAAATGCTGACAGCCGCCGAACCTCATCTTCAGGATACACAGAGATGCCGTCACCGGCAATGGCGGGCCTGTGCAGCGAGGCAAAAGGAAAACCACGAATAAAATCCTGCAGTTGCGCTGACAACTGTTCAACGGCCATTCCTTTCTCTTTGATTTGCAAAAGGTCTTTTTCTGTGAACATAGCCTACAGTTTTTTGTATCCCAGCTTTTCCATCAGTTCAGCATCAAGAAAACGGTTGATATATTCAACGTATTCGGGTTTCATCTTCTCCATCCATCCTTCCTTAAGGTAATAATCGGCATGGAACCTTCTTTTATTGATTCCATGGTTGTTGGTAAGCAGGTTCCTTATGTTTTTAAAAAGCCCCGGTTTCGGAAGTCCGAATTTTTCGGCAATCCGTATGAGGGATTCCTTAGGCTCGGCAAGGAGATCTTCATACCTGACCACCATGTGCTTGTCAACAGAGTTCCCCATCTCTACATAAGAACGGTTTTTGATATTCCACATCACCATAGGATTCCTGTAATCGCCATAGGAGTACCTGATGAATTCAGGGAAGCTGGCTTTTTTGAGCGATTCGTGGTTGTAAGGCCTTTTGTGCATGGAAATCAGCCAGGAGTAGGGATTTTTCACCAGACAAAGATAGATGATATCGGTTTTAATGTAATCGATCACTTCATCGCCTGAAGGAGCGACACGGTGCTTCCATCCGTAGATAAAATCATCGGGGATCGTGATTTCAAGATTTTTGAGCAGCAGCCATTCAAGATAAATTGTGCCCGAGTTCCTTTCGCCGTAAACTTTTATTTTCTGCATCAATCAAAGTGTAATGTACAAGTAAATCAGGCCTGCAAAGTTACACATTTAAGCATTTTACAAAAGAAGATAAATTTAAAAAAAATAGTGTTTTCTATTAGAAAAATATTATTTTTGCAGCCGTTTTGCCCAGGTGGTGGAATTGGTAGACACACCAGCTTGAGGGGCTGGCGCCTGAAAGGGTGTGCAAGTTCGAATCTTGTCCTGGGCACGTTACAGTGAACAGTGAACAGTGAACAGTTTCATTATTTGTATTAGTTCTTTGAGTTATTTTAAACAATGAATTCGAAAAGTATCGTTTATTCAAAGGCCTATGATTTGGCCCTGGATATTGTCAGGCTTTATGGTGAATACAATGAGAGTAAATTGAAAGGAATATTCCATCAATTGCTAAAAAGCGGCACTTCCATTGGTGCCAATCTTGCAGAAGCAAATGCTGCCTTTAGAATCATTAGCAAAAAGGACAAAGATTAGTAAATTATTATATACTATTTTTTTTGCTGTTAACTGTTAACTGTTAACTTTTTTTACTTTTTACGAACAAGCCCAGATGGCGGAATTGGTAGACGCGCTGGTTTCAGGGACCAGTTCTCGCAAGGGAGTGCAGGTTCGAGTCCTGTTCTGGGCACACTGAGTATTTTGAATCTCCGGATATGTTTTTATCCGGAGTTTTTTTTGTAAAGAATAACTGACGGGGTTACAAATGCGGATTTTATGACAGTAAATATTTACCTCCTGCTATTTAGCAAAAACTTTTGAAATCTTTCAATATTAAAATAATTCCACTACCGTACCGCAAGGTTTTTTAATCATTGTTTTAAATTTGCAATGACCTGCAGATTCTTTTTTATTTACGGGATAATCCTGAAAGGATTCAACATGAATAGCCTTGAACGAAGTGCGATGTACGATAAAGTGAAAATAAAAAGAACCCTGAAAGGGTTCAATAAATACATTGAACAATAAAAAGGTGAGTTTTCGGGATGAATATATTGGCTTTCTTCAAGCGCATGGGATGAATTCTATGAGAAATATTTATTGTGATTTGTTGAACCCCTCCGGGGTTCTGTGGTGTTCCTTCCTGTTCTCATCCACAGGTTTCACCTCTGGCTATTCATATTTAACCACTTCGTGGTTTGACTTTGTGACAAAATAATCTTTAAAGTATTCTCCTCTTCTTTGGGCTCTGGCTTATCCCGATAATGTTTGGGCTCATAGCCCTTAATGTCCGGCATTATATAATCCATCACGAAAAAAATTCTCTCCAGGCCTGCCGGCATTCGTTCATTCATTAAACATTTACCTCTTTAATATGTTATTTATGTATGAAAATTCTTCTCACCGGAGCCACAGGATACATTGGTCGGCGTTTGCTGCCTGCGCTTCTTGAAAAAGGGCATGAGGTCGTGTGCTGTGTGCGCGACAGGAACAGATTCGACATTTCCATGTATCCCAAAGAAAAAGTGAGCATTGTGGAGGTCAACTTCCTTGATGCGGATACCCTTGCTTCCCTTCCCGACGATATTGATGCCGCTTACTACCTCATCCACTCCATGTCGGCCTCCACCGGCGATTTCTCGGCACTGGAAGCCGCTTCGGCGGAGAACTTCAAAAACAGGATCGCCGCCACCCATGCGAAACAGCTGATTTACCTGAGCGGTATCTCCAATGATGTCACTCTCTCGAAACATCTTAAGTCGAGACGGCAGGTTGAGGATATTCTGGCAGCCGGCCCTGTGCCCCTGACCACCCTCAGGGCAGGCATCATTGTCGGATCCGGAAGCGCTTCGTTCGAGATCATCCGCGACCTGGTTGAAAAGCTGCCCCTCATGATAGCCCCCAGATGGCTGAACACCAAAACACAACCCATCGGAGTCAGGAATGTGATTGAGTTCCTTACCGGCGTATTGCATAACAGCAATGCCATACCGGGCGCTTTTGACATTGGCGGACCCGAAGTTCTCACTTACAAAGAAATGCTGCTGAAGTTTGCCCGGATACGCGGGCTGAAAAGAAAAATCACGGTGGTTCCCGTAATGACGCCCAGGCTTTCTTCCTACTGGCTTTACTTCGTGACCTCCACTTCTTATAAACTGGCGGTCAACCTGGTCAACAGCATGAAAGTGGAGGTGATATGCCGTGAAAACGACCTTGAAAAAAAGCTGAACATCAGGCTGATCCCTTATGAAGATGCCGTGAAACAGGCTTTTGATAAAATAGAACAGCAGGGAGTGCTTTCGAGCTGGACTGATGCCCTTTCGGACCACGGGCTGGAAAAGGGGGTGTCGGGCCTTATTGAAGTTCCGGTATTCGGATGTTTTCACGACAGGAAAGTTGTGGATGTAGCCGATGAAGAGAAAACGCTGAATAAAATCTGGTCCATCGGTGGAAAAACAGGCTGGTATTATGCCGGCTGGTTGTGGGGGATAAGAGGACTATTGGATAAGATGGCCGGAGGCGTGGGCCTGCGAAGGGGAAGAAAAAACAAAAATGAAATATCGGCAGGCGATTCACTGGACTTCTGGAGGGTTCTGTATGCAGTAAAAGAGGAGAAAAGACTTTTGCTTTACGCAGAAATGAAACTGCCGGGCGAGGCATGGCTTGAATTCAGGGTCAGGGATAAAAAACTGTATCAGACAGCTACCTTCCGCCCGCTGGGATTATGGGGAAGGATATACTGGTATCTGCTCCTGCCCTTTCATTTGTTTATTTTCAGGGGTATGGCCAAAAGGATTGCTCAACCATAAATAAAACAATGGGATTTTATCAGTTCAAAAAAACACAAAGAATACCTTCAACCCTTGATGAGGTTTGGGATTTCATCTCGTCGCCGGGCAACCTTAAGCGCATAACTCCTGAGCATATGGGTTTTGACATCACCTCCGGGGATTTGCCCGGGAAAATGTACCCGGGAATGATCATCGCCTACAAAGTGAGCCCTGTTGCCGGGATAAAAATGACATGGGTAACGGAAATAACCCATGTCAGGGAAAAGGAATACTTTGTGGATGAGCAGCGGATCGGTCCTTACAAAATGTGGCATCATGAACACAGGATTGAGGCGGTGGAGGGCGGCGTTCTGATGACTGACCTGGTTTCGTACAAACCCCCGTTGGGTTTCCTGGGCTCTATAGCCAATGCCCTGTTTATCCGCAGACAACTTGAGGAGATATTCGATTTTCGCGTACAGGCGCTGGAAAAAATTTTCGGTGCGTGGAACAGATAAAAACCGGTCAACTCCAATAAGATAACACATCCTCTATTCCTTACGGATTTTTTTCAGAAGGTTTTCAGCCTCTTTGAAATTGTATCCCTTTTGGTTAATGATCAGGGATAAAACATCTTTTGTCCGCTTATCATCCCCTTGCTTCAGCAACGCCATTGCCAGGTACCAGCGGGATTGCTCTTTGAAAAAGCCGCTGTTTTTTCCTGCCATTGTTTCCAGAACCGCTATGGCTGAAGGCAGTTCATTCGTCTCAATAAGCGTGATGGCATAATAAAAGCTGAATTTATCATCCTCCGGATAATTCAGGGACAACTCCTTCAACAAACCTGATGCTTTTGCGTATTCTCCTGAAGCATAATACTGAATAGCCACATTCTCAGGCGATTCCATTCCGGCCTCCGACCTGGCGGTTCCGTCGGCAGGATAGGGTTCATAATATCCGGCAAAGAGCCGGGCGGAACTTTTTTCGGCCTGTCCGGAAATCAGTAAAAAAATGATGGTTATCGCAGCGAGCAGAAGAACAGAGGCAGCGGCCAGCAAAAATTTTCCGCGTTTGTAAAATGGAATCACCCGTGCAGTATTTTTTTGTTCCGGGGATTTTTCTCCGCTTCTTCCATTGTTCAATAATTCTTCCCCCTCCTTCATGGATGCCCTGGCAGCCCTGACCTCTTCCCTGAAAACGAGCGTTTCTTTTTCCAGGTATATTTTTCTCAATCCCTTTTCTATCTCAAGTGAAACCATCAGATCTTCATCCTGTGCAAGGAGTCTTTCAAAATCTTGCAGTTCTTCACGTGAAAGCTCTCCATTCAGATATTTATCTGTCAATTCTTCGTCTCTGTATTTGTCATTCATGTAAAAAAAGCCGTTTAGTTTGCGGGTCATTCATTATCTTTCTTTTCAGCATCTCCTTGCACTGGTACTTCCTGAACTTGGCATAATCTGCGCTGCTCAGGCCAAGCTTTCGGGCAATTTCCGTGAGGGGAACCTTGTTGTAAAACATCTCGAGAATGTCGCGGCAATCGCTGCTCAGCCCCAGCAAATGTTTCTGAAGAATGTTGTATTTTTCCATTTCCCTCAGTTCATCCTCTCCAAATGGCAGTTCCAAATCTTTCTCCTGTGGCACAACGCTTTCATAAGCCACCTTTTTCCTCTGAAGTTTCTGCAGCCAGAGGTTTTTGCATATAGCATAAAAATATGTCTTAAAAGAGCATTTCAAAACCAGACCCTCCATCCTGAGTTTTCTGTACACGATTACCAATGCATCCTGAAAAATATCCTCTGCATCCTCCAGGGCGCCTGAATTCTCCAGCACAAGCTTCCTGACTGACGGAAAAATGTTCCTGTATATCAAAACTATAACAGCATTGTCACTTTGGACAATACCGTTCAACGTTTTTTCGTCACCGGTTACAGAACTTTTCATCAATTGATCTGATTTTTCTCAAAAGGTAATACAAATATAATTAACAATTCTGATCAAAACAGATTAAATACCCATTCATTCCGTTTTTTTTTATATATTTGTAAAAATTAACAAACCAATGAAACTGTGGATAAAACCACCATCGAAAGTGTCAGGACATTTGATCTGTTTTGCTTTTTGTGTTTTTTTATTTCTTTTTCCGGAAGCAACAACAGCTGAAAATAATGATGTACCTGCTGCTTTGAATGGGGATTTTTACATCAAAAAGGGAGATTCCCTTGCCTTTTATGCACAATATGAGAAGGCATTGAAAATGTATGAGCTGGCAGCAGAAAAATTCCTCGCCGATGGTCATTACAGCGGTTATGTAATGACTTTAAACAGGATGACCGGTCTGTGGATAGAAAAAGACCTCTGGCAGCCGGCCATAAAATGCAACCTGACGGCTTCGGACACTGCTGCAAAGTACCTTTCGCCTACCGATCCTGAAAGGATATACACAATAATCAACAGGGGCAGAATCAAAAGTGAGGAAGGGTACAGTGAGGAAGCGCTAAGTATTTTCAGGAAGGCGCTTGTCTGTCTGCATGATGCCGGCCTTCCGGATCACCACTACACTGCTGTTACATCCCATTGCCTTGCACAGGAATACGACCACAACTGGGATTTCAGCCGGGCTGTTTGTTATTACCACATGGCGTTGCACATTGACCGGAAGCTTTTTCCGGAAGATCATCCGGTTATCGCAAGACATTTGGCCGAACTGGGTGAATCCTGCATCTATAATTTTGAGCCGGAGGAGGCTTTAAAGAATATCCGGAAATCATTGAGAATTCACCTGCAATACTTCGGCGAAAACCATCCCTGGACCGGCAAGGTTTATGGGGACCTTGCCAATTATTATTTCTACGTCAGGGAAAAGGATTCTATGCTTTTTTATTCAGGAAAAGCCTTAAGCATACTTTCAGATTTGCTGCAGGAAAATCATTTATTTATCTCCATCATTCATCAGAGGCTTGCTTACCAGTATGAACTTAAGGGGCTGGTTCAGCCTGCAATTGCAAACATGAAAGAGTCCATCCATATCCTGGAATCGCGTGATATAGTAGGCCACCGGAGACTGGCCTGGGCGTATATCTGGATGCAGAAAATCTTCTATCGTGCCAGTTTAACAAAACCTGAACAGAACAGTGTCCGGGCAAAATGCTATCTTGATTCGGCGTATTATTCTATTTTTAAAGGCATACAGGCGATCAAGCCCGGCTTCACTGACAGCAGCCGCTTTGCCTGCCCCAACGCGGAAAACCTCATTTTCGACCGCTACCTGATCAATCTTATGACAAACAAGATATTACTGCTGCTCAATTCTATCAAAATGTGCCATGACAAACGGTATTTGGAAACCATGCTTAAATGTACCGCTGTGCTGAACGAAATATATCAGGCCCAGATAAACAAAAGAAATATCAGGAAAGGAAGAGAGGACATTGCATCGGAGATCTGCGCTTACCTCGGTTATTCGGTTCATTTTGCAATTGAACTCTACCAATCTTCTGATGGAAACGAATACATGGATGAAGCCTTCATGCTTTCCGAAGAGAACAAATCCTATCTCCTGGCATCGCTGCTGGCAAGGTCCGATGCTGTCAGATCTGAATTCCTTCCTGATTCCATTTCCAGGGCTGATTCGCACTTACGAAATGGAATAAAAAAACTGGAATCCGAGATTTACCATGAAAAATTTGAAATTAATAATCCTGACAGCGTCAGACTTTCATCTTTCTATATTGAACTATGCCACGTTCTTGAAGATTACGACCATCTTATCAGTGAAGTTGAAATAGAAGGCCCGGTTTCAAAAAAAGGTGATAAAACCATCAAAGTTACCTCCTTCAATGATCTTCGCGAAGCACTGAATGATTCAACGGCAATGGCAGTCTATGATGTTATTGATTTTCAAGGCATCGGCATATGGCAGATAGTAATTTATTATATAACCAAAGACACCATGGTGGTAGAAAATGTACCCTTAACAAAAGATTTGTATTCTGCAATTGAAAGCTACAGGAATTTTCTGATCCACGATACTGATGGTGAGGATGTCGACAATGAAGAATTTGTCGATGCAGCGGTTTTGCTTTACAAAACCCTTATTGAACCAGGGCTACCGGTGATAAAGGAAAAAGACCTGATCATCGTACCTGATGAAATACTGTGCCATATCCCCTTTGAAGCATTTATCAGTGAGTTGCCGAGGCCCGGGACCCCATTCAATAAGATGCCCTGGCTCATCCGCGAGCGATCCGTTTCGTATGCCCATTCGGCCACAGTGTATTGCAACACGATTGACAAGAAAAGAAATATTGACACCGAAAATGCTTTACTTGCCATGGCCCCTGCCACAACAGAACATTGGAAGGACCACGACAAGCTGATAACGGACTGGATAGCCAGGGGTGAAGATCTCGGGCAACTCAAAGAGAGCAAAAATGAGGTGGAAGCAATAGGCAAAATCTTCAGGGGAATGGTCTGGACAGGCTACCAGGCCACTGAGCTTGAGTTTAAAAAGGAGGCGGGTAATTATGAAATCATCCACATCGCCACACATGGCATTGTCGACGATGCCTTTCCAATGAGTTCCAAGCTTGTGTTCGCGAAAGATGAAAACGGGGAGGAAGACGGCTACCTCAACGTTTACGAACTTTATGCCATGGAGCTGCATGCAGAGCTTGCCGTTTTGAGCGCCTGCAACACAGGATACGGAAAGATACAGAACGGCGAAGGGGTGATCAGCCTGGCGCGGGGCTTTGCCTACGCCGGCGTCCCCAGTGTGGTGATGAGTCTCTGGAAGGTGAAGGACCGCTCCACCTCCATCCTGATGCAGAAATTCTATGCCCATCTGAAGGCAGGTAAAACCAAAGACAAGGCGCTGCAGCTCGCCAAGCTGGAATACCTCGAGGGGGCCGATCCCTTTTTCTCCCATCCGCACTTCTGGGCGGGATTTGTACACATCGGGAACAACTCTGCATTGCAAACAGGCAGAGAGTCGCCGGTGGCCTGGTGGTTAGCCGGGATAGCAGCGCTGATAATGATCCTGGCAACAGGCATCCTTTATTTCCGTTATTACCCGGAAAGGCGCGGGCGCATAAAACATTCATCAAGCCAGGACTAAAAATTCTTATCACGCAAAAGCTCGGGGCGCCGGCAGTTTTGCTCTTGTAAAACCGCTTTCCCGTTCCATCCGGATATAATATTGCGTTTTGTCCCGGGAGCCTTCCCCACTGGGCAAAAAGCCCGTAAAATGAGAGGGCTGAAGCATTTTGGAATGTTGAACACACTGTTATTATAACAGACTTATCTGCTGCATACCTATAACCTTTGGATGGTTAATTGATCAAGAGAAAAGAAAAACAAGCTAAAAAGATTGTATAACCATTAAAGATTTGGATGATGAAACAACTGAGCATCTTTTTTATCTTTTTGACGCTGCTGCCGCTCTGCGCTGCCAGCCAAATGAGCGCCTGCAAACCCGACAAATACTGGATAGATGTGGGTGTCGGTTATTATGAACCCACCAATGTCGGGCAAAACGGTTTTTCCTACGGAATAAGTGTTGATCTGAAGCAAAAAAATACCTTTTATGGCGTCCGCTTCATCAGTCATGAAGAATTCCAAACATTAGTATTACCGGATGAGATATGGGACAAAGAACGGTTTTTTGAAACAGGTATTCTGATCGGTAAAGGGTTGTCCTGTAAGTGGGCGCAACTGCGCATGTCGGGAGGTTTGGGTTTTATTGCAGGACAAAAGAAGGGAGCCTATTCACATACCGTGGAGTATCCCGCTACGGGTTGGTTTAGTGTTGCATCGGGTGTTGATTACTATGACAGTGAGCGGTTCTTTACCCCTGCCATCCCCCTGGAGTTTGATGTTCAACTCATCCCGATACCCATTGCAGGGCTTGGATGCGCACTGTATGCCAACCTGAACCTCAAAAGGCCCCTGGTTGGTTTCATGGTCAGGTTTTCAATGGGGAAGCTGAGGTGAGGAAGATTTGGTTTTACCCGCCTCGAGGGGGCCAGGGATCACCTGAATAAACCGCCCCGGCTCCTCCATCCTTTTCTTAAGAACACTGAAGTTGCTTCTTTTGTTAGCAGTTGACATTTTACTCAAAGTGTTGAGTATTTTTACTCAGTATTTCTCTTAACTTGAAAAAGATATACTTTTTCCGATAATGTATTGAAGATTACCATCACTATCTGAAAGCCGGTTATCAGGAGGTGCCATCAGATTTCAGCCTAAATATAGCTTCTCTTTTTGACCAGAGTGACATGATTTCCCTGAAATAACCGTTGTAAATGCATTAGGCCTTAATTCGTGCATCCGTGGCAAATTTTTCAGCCACCAATTCACGAACGGAAGACGAATTATTGGACTGCAAAATGCATGAGAGCAGTGTATTTGATACTTCCGGCAACTCAATACTTTATATATTTTTTCCTGAAGGGGGTATAACCTATTCCTATTATCCCGATTAACCGATATAAGGCTTGCAAATCAAGCGTTTTTCAAATGGTCAGATCAATAAATAAAATTCATCATTATGAAAACAAGAGCAATTAAAAAAGTTTTATTGTATGCCCTGCTGATGTTGCTTACATGCAGATTGTCAGGGCAGTTTAATGCTACATTGTCCCTTCCGGACCAATTGGATCAACCAACCGGAAATGGTTATATGCCAATACAGTGTGATCTTATTAACTTCCCTGTCTATTCTATTGGATTTACGATCACACATGAAATTCCCGGCATGACCATTCTGGATGTTGTTGATTTCCACCCAAACTTTCCTGAAAATGAGTGGACTGTTGTCATCGTTAACCACACAGTTGATTTATTCTGGACAACAACAAATACTCCAAGGCAAATCAACTCAGGCGAAACTTTTTGCGACATTGAGTACTACTTCGATCACCCGGAGTGCAGGGCAGTCACGTGGGTTTCCGCTTCCATGTTCGCATTACCGGGATTACCATTTACACTTAGCTTAAATAACGGGGCAGTTTGCCCACCGTTGCCAATTTATATCACATGGACCGGAGCTGTCAGTGCTGACTGGTTCGATCCGGGAAACTGGGATATGGGAACTGTACCAGCAACGACCAACGATGTATATATTCCTTACAATGTTCCAATTATTCCGTCTATATCAGGAGGAACTGCTGTTACCGGTAGTCTCACAATTCAGGGTGGTGGAATGCTTATTGTTCTGCCTTCTGGCAGTTTAACGACCTATGGGGTTTTTTCAAATGATGGTACATTTTTGATTGACAGTGACATCTTCGGGTACTCGGGTTCCTATATCAATCTCGGAGATGTTACCGGATGCGGCACTTTTCAATTTAACCGTACCATTACAACAACTGCCGGTTATGGGGACGTAGCCGGATGGCATTATATTTCATCGCCGGTTCAAAACTTTTCAAGCCTTAACATCAATGATTACTGGTTGAACACATGGTCAGAACCTGACGGCCAGTGGCAACATCATGAAGGAAGCGACGACTGGACCCCCGTACCTGAAATGTTTTTAGGCGGACTGAAAGCATGGAGTGTTAAGCTTGATACCGGATACGGTTGTTACAATGGACCGACAGGTCAAACCATTGAGTTCATTAGCGACATGTATAATGTTGGGTCAGAACCCTTTTCGGAAACTTGCACATATACAGCCGGTGCAGGCTATTATACCGGCTGGAACTTAATAGGGAACCCATACCCTTGCAGCATTGACCCGTTTGCAATAGTCTGGGATTTCAACATGAACCAGTCAATATATTTCTGGGATTCACAGAGCCTCACTTACCAGACCTGGGCTGGGGGTGTGGGGCCCAACATTCCTCCCACGCAGGGTTTTTTTGTTGAATCTCTTGACAATAGCACTTTTACTCTTTCCGGCAATGAACGTGTCCACCAGGGAGCTTTTTTCTTCGATGAAGGTATTGATAACCTTCTCATACTGGAGGCTTCAGGAAATGGATACACTGACAAGGCTTATGTACATTTTAATAAAAATGCAAGCCAGGGCTTCGACAAAAACCTGGATGCCCGTAAAATTATTTCACCCGCTGCAATTGTCCCGCAGATATACACTGTGTCAGGGACTGAAAAATATGCCATTAACTCAGTGAACGGACTAACATCGATTCCATTGTGCTTCGAAAGCGGAACAAGCGGAGAATACACGATTAAAATGCTCGAAAAAACCAACCTTGATGGAGTTGTACTGGAAGATATTTTAAAAGGAGCACGCTGCGATATTCTTTCCACCCAATACACTTTCATCTACCAGGCCGGTGATGAACCCCAAAGGTTTTCACTTCACTTTGCAAAAATAAATCAGTAAAAAACATTCACTGTAAAAATATTCATTATGAAAAAGATAAGTTTCATATCAGCGATTATCCTGATGACATTACCGTCATTTATTATGTCCCAACCCCTTCCGTATGGTCTCAACGGAGGTGAAGGCTTATACCCTGCCGGTGGTTACGGCAATAACCCCGAGCTGCACTGGAAACTGACCAATCCTTATGTTTGGTCATCCGGTGTAACAGATTATTTTGCTTTTGATATCGAACTTGCAGCCACCTGTGGTGAAACCTATTTTAAAGAACTGGATATCACTTTAAGCTATAATAATCTTGCTTTTGGTTCAAATATCCATAGCAGTAATAAACTGTTTTTTATCAGGCAATTTTTGACTGAATCAGCTACTGATTACTCGATTTCCGGTTTCACAGATGTCAATTCCAATACCGTCAATTTTAAAATCATTCGCAATACAAATGATCCGGCTAAAATGAAAGCTCTTCCCCAAACCAATTCCACGGTTGTGCAGTATGCTGGTTTGATCCACTTTAATATTATCATTGCCGACATAAATGAATTACCCCAAATAGCGCTTGTGCAGCCGGTTATGGATGGACATCAGTATTTTACCACTATTCCCTGCCCTGCACCAGCCCTTTATGGAGAAATACCGGGATATGTGAATCATTACCATAACATGCCTCTGAATACTAACATGAACAACAAGGTTGCTGATTGGACTTGGATTTATTATATTTATGAAAGTGAAGGTCATGCTCCAGAGTTAAATGCTTTACGCGATATAAACGAGATTGAGTCCAATGGTTCAATCTGGAGGCATGTCAATTACCTGGTATACTTTGACCAGACAGTGGAAAATGGAAATAATGATGGAATATATTACATTAAGCAAGATCCCAATCAGGCTAAACCAACAGATCTTTCAAAAAACAAAATGGTATCCCACAAAATTCATAATGGATTTGGAAATATGAATGATCCAAACGTTTTAAAAACATTTTTAAAAGATTTCGTTGCAGTCAAATATCCTGCTGAAAGGTATGGAGTGATTTTCTGGGATCATGGCCATGGCATTTTTAAGAAAGATAAGGATCCTTTAATTGATGGGATTTTTTCTGAAATAGAGTTATGGGAGCTTAAAAATCCACTAAACGAATTCAAGGGGGTAATTGGTGATAAAATTGACCTTTTGGGATTTAGCTGCTGTTTAATGGCTTACACAGAAACGGTCCATATGATGGCGGATTTAGCGAAAGTAGTTATGGCGCCGGAAATGACAGAGATTGATTACCATGGTTGGGAATGGGGTACTTCATTGTTACATGTTAATAATAATCCAGCTATAGATGAAAAGTCAATTGCCTCAATTATCGTTAATGATACAAGATTATATTTTGATAATCTTGCCACTAATCCTCCAAATTGGCAAAGAGATTTTACCTTATCAGCTTCTGAAACTCAAACATATATCAATAATTACTTACCATCTGAAGAAAATTTCACCAAAGAACTTATTAAAAATCTGGGGAAATTCCGCCCAACAATAATTGAAGCAAGGAATGCAACTTGGTATCCTAAGTATGGTGGAAAAGGTGATCCGTCACCTGGCCATGAAGATGAAAGAGATATTGGCCACTTTGCTAAATTTATCAGGGATAATAATTTGCTTCCTGATCCATTGCAAAATGCAGCCAATATTTTCTATAATGAATACCGGCCAATTACGGTATTTGATGAAGACCACACCAGTTTTTATAATGGAGGATATAATGATAAAGTAACAGGCCTGAAAAAATGGTTTCCACTCAATGTTTTTGATCCTGCCAATGCAGATAAGTATGAGAAATATACCAATCCGACTAAATTAAATCTGAAAAACAATGCCTGGACCAAATTCCTTGAGGCCCTGGCAGGATCAAATGCTGATATTAAGATAAATCTTGAAGGGCCGTTTACAGCAGGTTATATGTCCAATATTTTAAATAACTATGGGCTGATCCCACTCAATCAACCATTCAGTGGTGCACCGTGGAATTATGATGGAGAGGAGTCTCTCATATCAATACCTGATCCTGATATTGTAGATTGGGTATTAATAGAAATCAGAGAGTCGGTTAGCGGTCCGGATAATGCTACATCAGATAGTATCATTTCAAGAACAGTCGCTTTTCTCAAAACCGATGGGACTATTGTGGACTGGAATTCAGGAGGTCAATTAGTTTTATATGTTCCCAAATCGTCAAATTACTACATTGTTCTGCATCATAGAAACCACCTTCCGATTATGTCCAGCCAGCCATTAATATATGATCAGAATCTAAATACTTATTCTTATGACTTTACCGGAAATCCTGATTTAACATACAAAGGCTTAAATGCCGTTAAAGTTGTAAGTGGTGAATGTGTCATGCTTGCAGGCGATGGCAACGCAGACGGCCAGGTCAACACAGGTGACAAAATAGATGTGTGGGCCGTTGAATCCGGCCTGAGTGGATACCTTAATGGCGACTTCAACCTCGACGGCGAGGTGAACCTTGGAGACAAGAACGACTGCTGGGTCCCCAATGTCGGACGTGGAAGCCAGGTTCCAGAGTAATTCTATATAAAAGGTAAAAACGATGAAGAGCAAGGGCGCAATAAAAACTGGAAAATCCCACAAAGGAATCCAATTCATTGTGTCCTTGCCCATTCACCTGAATGAAACATGTTAAATATAAATCAAAAAAAAAAAAATACAACATCATGAAAACAAAAGCCTTAACATCCCTGCTGCTCCTCGCTGCTGTTTCATTGTTCGCGCAGCCAAGGCTCAGCTTCAACCTTCAGAAAGTTGATGACCAAACAAATGACAACGGAACCCTCGTATATGAAATCAGTCTCAAAGCCGACGAGGCCGGCAGCTACCATTGCGACCTGCAAATGTACCTCGATTACAACACGGAAGCCTTCGGGGAGAATATTGTAAGGAACAGCAAAGTGAAAGTAACCCCGGGCGAACTGCTGTCAGGCTCCTTCGCTGGCGCTCCCATGTACCGCATTGTAAATGTTGTTGACAACACCTCCTCGCGGATAGCGATTATCACCGAAGCTCTTTTTCCTGAAGGAAATGTCACCGATATCCTCAACGAGGTGACTGAAAACTACAAAAGCCTTTTGCGGGTTGAAGTCGCCACCGGCTTCACAGGCGCCTATATGCCATTTAGCTTCTGCGAAAAGCTGATGAACGAAGGACAGTATTTCAGGGAAGGTACTGAACCGGAAAAATACACCTTCCCCTGCAAATACGAATACAATGTGGAAGTCCGGGAAATATCTCAGCTTCCTGACGAACTGGCAAATAAAACCACTGCTTCTCTCAACGGCATCACTGCGTGGCCCAATCCGGTTAGCAACCTGCTGAACGTAGCTATTCCGCAACCGGGCAACTACAGTGTAATGCTGGTCGACCTGCTGGGGCAGGAGCAGTTCAGTACCAAACTCACACCGGAACAAAAACTATTTCTGACCATCGACATGACCGGCCGGAAAGCAGGCATCTACATGCTGCACATCAAACACAGGACAGAAGGGGGCCTGCTGAAGGTCATTAAAAAGTGAAAGTCGAACCGGTCAAAACAAAGGCTGCCTGTAAGAAGGCGGCCTTTTTGCTTTTATGCATTAATATTTGATCTGAATGCGGACCGGCATTAAAACCAAACATAAATTCATAACCAAAAAGTTCTTTATCATTATTCCGCCTGATTATTGTCGTTGTCGAATGATGAAGAAGTTTCTCGCAGAGTCTCGCAGAGGTTTTCGCAGAGTCTCGCTGAGTGTGAAAAAATGCTGCTATTAAATGCGGAGCAGTTATCCTGATCGTTGTCGTTGTCGTAATTGAATGATGAAGAGGGTTCTCGCAGAGCATCGCAGAGGTTATTCGCAGAGTTTCGCAGAAGTTTTTCTTCAGATGCCGAAAGGCTGGAACATTCGAAGATATTCTCCATCATTCCCGGGGCTGCCTTTCTGATTCTTGTTTACAGATTAAAATGAGCGGGAAAGGCAGTTGATGTGGGTTTCACTGTAATCAACAAAGTTGCAGGCGTTTTGGCTGTCAGCGTTTGCAGGCATAAGGGCGGTAGCGCCATCCGTTTCACCGGCTTCGGCATAATATGTGTTATCCCCCTGCCTGTTGAGGGTATGAGATACCAGCAAGCCCGGAAGAATAAGCAAATAGGCGATCAGGTAGAACTTGATGAGATTGAAAACAACACGGCCCGGCGCCAGTTTGCGGCCGAAGAAGTACAGAATGAGAAGTTTGATCATTATGTATAAGTAAGTAAAAAATCCTGACTCACAAAAAGAAAACGCAAAAGTATAATTATTGTTTGATATGAATGGAACATAAAAAATCAGTCGTTGTTTTATCCTGCCACAACGGCACGAAGACACCATGGAAGGTGGAAAGGTTTGTTTTGCAAAAAAAAAGATTGTTAAAGGCTATTTTCTACAGGAGTATGCAGCTTTTCGTCTTTACAGGCATTCCATTGAATACCAGCCTGTAATAATAAACCCCGGGTTCAACTGCAGAACCATTGTTCTTTTTTGCGTCCCAGGTCACAACGGGTTTTGTCCCATCGCAGGGAAGATGCCTTACAAGCCTTCCAAATGCATCAAATATTTCAATGTACACACCGGTTTTTTTCCCCTGAAATATATGATATGGAATATCGGTTGATGCGGAAAACGGATTGGGAAAATTCTGCCCCAGAAAGTTATCAGGCAGTCTGACCCCCTCCCCTGCCGCAACAGTGGACTCACTGATCATAATGATCTGGTTTGCACCCACAGAGGTCAGGGTTTGCTCTGTTCCTGAAGGCCAGAATACAGTTATCTCGTCCACTGTTTCTGCCTCTCCCAGGCCGAAATGTGTCCTCAGGGAGTTCAGTCCGGTCACTTCCCGGGTTTGTACCACCGTATTGCCCGATATCTCAGTCTGAACAACGATCAAAGATCCAATGCCATTTCGGTTGGAGACGGATCCGGCAAGGTCAATATACAGCCAGTTGTTCTGGTTACCGTTGTTTGAAAAAAGCTTGTTGTTCCCGCTGAAGTAATTGTTCACGGCAATAAAAAGATCGATATCCCCATCCATATCATAATCTGTCCATGATGGTTCCTTGTTGTAATTGCCGTCATTGGCAAGTACTCCGGTGATCACCTGACTGAAATTGCCTTCACCGTCGTTTTCGAGCACTATATTCTTACCATCATAGGCTGAATGAAAAATATCGAGGTCGCCGTCGTTGTCATAATCCATCATACTGCTTCCTCCACCCGAATTGATCCCGCTGTGAGGCAGTCCGCTTACCCTGACAAAGGATCCGTCGCCATTGTTTGTGTAGAGATACAGATCATAGGATGATGCGGGTAGCATTCCGGGAGCGGTATAAATATCCATATCCCCGTCGTTGTCAATATCACCGCAGGATGCAAAATCGAAGCTTTCAAGGTCGGAAACGGCCGGATCGCCGGTAAGCTGTGTAAATGTCCCGTCACCGTTATTGAAGAAAAGCGAATTATAATCCGGCCCTGAATTGGCAAGATACACATCCGGGAATCCGTTGCCGTCGAAATCGGCCCGGGCGCATCCACCCGTGTTTTTATTTTCTGAGGTCAGCAGACCGGTGAAGACTTTGGTAAAAGCGCCATCTCCTTCGTTGTGATACAGAAAATTGGGTTCGTTGCGGTTACACACAAAGAGGTCGAGCCAGCCATCCTTATCGTAATCTATCCATTCACAACCGGTGGATTTACCGCTGTTGTTCACGACAACTCCTGCTGTTATCTTCTCAAACTCACCATTGCCTGTATTCCTGTAAAGAAAATTATTCTCATTGTAATTGGACACGAAAAGGTCATTGTCGCCATCGTTGTCATAATCCGCGGCACAGCAACCATAGGAGCTGCCTCCGTCGGTCGTCACCGGTCCTCCCGAGGTATCCTTTTCAAAGGTTCCGTCGCTGTTGTTGAAATAGAGGAAATTCAGCTTCCCGTTGTCTGCATCGTTGTTGCAGACAAAGAGGTCGTCGAAACCGTCGTTGTTAAAATCGGCCCAGCAGCAGGCATAGTTCCATCCACCGTCATTTACGATGTCGCCGGCGGTAACCTGGGTGAAACTTTGTGGCATTGCTGAATAAGCATACAGAAATGCAATAGCAATAATTGTCCTTTTCATTTCTATTCCCGGATAGTAATTATTATTTTGACGTAAATGTAGTAAAAAACGGATACTGCCACCGTATCCCGATCCGCCAGGGTAAGATACACTGCTTCTTCAGTGATAAAAGAAACACTTCCCTTTCATGAGGACAATGAAAAACGTGACCGCTCCTTCGTTGGGGATGTCCCGTTAATCATTGTTTACAGAATGGCAGCATGAGTTGTAAACAAAATGCCAGGGTTGTGAGTATTTCCCCGGAGCCCGCTCATGATCATGTAAATAAATTTTTTTGAATAAAACACTATCCGGAGAGATTAGACCACTAAACTCTGATTGTGGAATATGTAATATAACCAAAATTAAAGTTTATGGTAATGAAACTAAAGTTTTTTTAGAGAATATTACCTGACCTCACTCCTCTTCCAGAAACGGGTACCTGTAATCCGTCGGGGGGTTGAAATTCTCCTTGATGGTGCGGGGTGAAATCCAACGCAGGAGGTTCAAATGGGAGCCTGACTTGTCGTTGGTGCCTGAGGCCCTGGCGCCGCCGAAAGGCTGCTGGCCGACCACTGCGCCGGTGGGCTTGTCGTTGATGTAAAAATTGCCGGCTGAATTTATCAGTTTTTTAAGCGCCAGGTCAACAGCCTTCCTGTCTTGCGCGAAAACAGCCCCGGTCAGCGCATAAGGGGAGGTTTTATCCACAAGCTCAAGGGTTTCTTCATATTTGTCGTCCGGGTAAAGGTACACTGTCAACACAGGCCCGAAAATCTCTTCCTGCATCGATTTGTACATGGGGTCGGTCGTAAGGATGACCGTCGGGTCGATAAAATATCCCTTACTTTTATCGTAACTGCCGCCGTACACGATCTCACAGGATGGGTCGTTTTTCGCATGTCCGATATATGAGGCGATCTTGTCAAAGGCCGCCTCGTCAATCACGGCGTTGAAGAAATTGGAGAAGTCTTCCGGGCCGCCGATCTTAAAGGTTTTAAGGTCATTCACCACAAGTGATCTGATCTCAGGCCACATGCTTTCGGGTATGTAGGCTCTGGATGCCGCACTGCACTTCTGTCCCTGGTACTCGAATGCTCCCCTGCTGAGGGCGGTCGAAACCTGCTTTGCCCTTGCCGAAGGATGAACCATCACGAAATCCTTGCCTCCGGTTTCGCCCACGATCTTGGGGTAGGTGTTGTGCAGCATCACATTCTCGCCAATGGCTTTCCATATTTTCCGGAACACCTCGGTAGATCCGGTGAAATGCACCCCGACGAAGTCGGGATGGGTGGACATGATCTTCCCTCCCACAGGGCCGGGTACCATGATCATATTGATGACACCTTCGGGAAGTCCTGCTTCCCTGAATATCTCCATAATAACACCGGCAGAATAGATTTGAGTTTCAGCGGGTTTCCACACCACCACATTGCCCATGAGGGCAGGCGCTGCCGGCAGATTGGCGGCAATGGATGTGAAGTTGAACGGAGTGATGGCATAAACAAAGCCTTCGAGGGGCCTGTATTCCACCCTGTTCCATACGCCGGGCGCAGAAACGGGTTGCTGCCTGTAAATCTCCTCCATAAACTGTACGTTAAACCTGAAAAAGTCGGCCATTTCACAGGCTGCATCAATCTCGGCCTGATACAAGTTTTTCGACTGGCACAGCATGGTTGCAGCATTGATTTTAGCCCGGTAAGGGCCGGAAATAAGATCGGCCGCTTTAAGAAAAACAGAAGCGCGGTGGTCCCATTCCAGGGCCTGCCATCCCGCCCTGGCTGCCAGGGCTGCATTGATGGCCTGATGCACATGAGCGCCATCGCCCATATAGTAATGCCCTAAAAGGTGTTTCAGGTCGTGGGGAGGCCTGATCTCCCGCTTATCGTCTGTTCTCACTTCATCCCCTCCAATCCGCATCGGCACATCGGTGAGCGTTGACCTCATCTTCTCAAGGGTTATCTTCAGTTCCCTTCTTTCGGGCGAGCCCGGCCGGTATTCCTTCACGGGCTCGTTATATGCCTTTGGCACAGTGTACATTCCTCTTGACATAATATTTTCCTTTTTGATCGTACCGGATTGACATTCCGTCTGATCTTGTTCAACAATCATCAAACAATTTAAAACCATAAAAGTTTATTCGCTCAGGTCTTGTAATCCACTGAGAAAATTCGTATCTTTGCATTAAATACATAATTAGTTCATTTATAATAATATAGATATTTTTAAATATGTTTAGGGAAGAAAACATAAAAAAGGAAATTAAACCCGATAAGGATAGTTTTCATGATTCCGAAGAAATTTTCCACTGCAGGGAGATCGTAAGAGAAATCATTTCAGAAAACCCTAAACTTAGTCAGTACATAAAGAGTTCCGGAAATTTCGACAGTTTCATCTATGTTTTCAGGTCAGAAGTCATGGCTTTTCTTAAGACCAGACCCCTGGCTTTTCAGTATTACGAAAATGAACAGAGCGGCCGCGACATATACAACCGTTTGGGATGGCAGGCCGTAGCAGCCATCAGGGTTCTCGATTACATCGACCATGAAGGGAAAAGCTACAGCGACATGAATCTGCGAGGCCGGAAGGTTACCTCTTCTCCCTTAATGATAGTCTGGAAAGCGATAAGGGATGGACATATTTCAGCCAACCCTGACTTTTTCGAAGATTTTCTCATGCTGATGAGGCAGTATAATGGCATCCTCAGGCAAAATGTGCCCGGCCCGGCCCTGATAAAAAGCTGGATGAAAAGACATCCCACGGGATTGAATCAAAAGATCATCGAAGTCAGGAATAAAAACAAAGACAGGATCATCAGGACATTCATCAGGCTGATGGAGGAAGGCCGTATCGTAAAAACCAGATATTCCTTTGAACCCTGCATGAGTTTTGCTCAAAAGTATCAAACCATGCTTGAATGGTGGAACACAAAGACCTTTCATCTTCATTTTGCCGTCAGGACACCCGGAATGCTGAACGAACTGCTCGGGCACACCCTTCCGGAGAGTACCATGAACCTGCTGAACAAAGCCGGGGAAGCAGGAATACCCATATTTGTCAACCCTTATTATTTATCGTTGCTGAATGTGGATGCGCCTGAATATGCCAAAGGGGCGGATGCAGCCATCAGGGATTACATTTTTGTTTCGGGTCAGCTTGTAAATGAATTCGGGCACATTATTGCCTGGGAGAAAGAAGATGTGGTGGAACCCGGGAAACCCAATGCCGCGGGCTGGTTGCTGCCGAATAAATACAATATACACCGCAGATATCCCGAGGTGGCCATTCTTATTCCCGACACCATAGGACGCTCCTGTGGCGGATTATGCGTTTCATGCCAGAGGATGTATGATTTCCAGAACGGACGCCTGAATTTCAACCTTCAGAAATTATTGCCCGATGACACCTGGTGGAACAGGCTGCCAAAACTCCTGAATTATTTTGAAAACGACTCCCAACTCAGGGATATCCTGATCACCGGTGGCGATGCACTGATGAGTTCCGACAAATCCCTCGAAAGGATCCTGAAATCAGTGCTCAACATGGCGATAAGAAAAAAAGAAGCCAACCGACAAAGGCCCGGGGGCGAAAAATATGCCGAAATCCTGAGGGTGCGGCTGGGTACCAGGTTACCCGTTTATCTGCCTCAACGGATCACCCCTGAATTGGTGACCCTGCTCAAAGACTTCAAAGCAAATGCCCTGAAAGCGGGAATAAAACAATTCTTCATACAAACGCACTTTGAATCGGCAATGGAGGTGACGCCGGAAGCTGCCCGGGGCATCAGGAAGCTTATTTCTGCAGGATGGACCGTCACAAACCAGCTTGTTTTCACCGCCGCCGCCTCCAAAAGAGGCCATACTGCAAGGTTAAGAAAAACGCTTAATCAGATCGGGGTATTGTCCTATTACACCTTCACAGTGAAAGGGTATGCTGAAAACGCCGGCACTTTCGCCAATAATGCCAGGGCCATGCAGGAGCAAAAGGAAGAAAAATATGTTGGGCGGATACCGGGTCGGTTTAAAAAGAAAATTGAAATGCTGCCGGCTGAACCCGAAGCGATCAAAAGGAATATTCGCAGGATTATGGATGAATGTGACATCCCCTTCCTTGCCACCGACAGAAATGTACTGAACCTGCCGGGCGTAGGGAAAAGTATGACCTTCAGAACCATCGGCATCACCCGTGACGGAAGGCGAATACTTGAATTTGACCATGACCATACACGGAACCACAGCCCCATTATTGAAAAAATGGGCAGGGTAGTCATCATCGAATCCCGGTCGGTTTCAAGCTATCTCAGGAAAATGGAAGAAATGGGGGAAAATAACCGGGATTACCACAGCATCTGGGGTTATTCCATGGGTGAAACAGAGCCGGTTTTTCCCGTGTATAACTATCCGGGTTATGATTTTGACCTTACCCCCTCATACACAAACCTGGAAGTTCGATAGTAAAAATAATTCCTTATCTTTATCCCAAAAAAAAGCTATGATTAGGAATAACTTTCCCCTCATTTGCATATTCCTGTTTCTTATACCTTTATTCTCAATTGCTCAGGAATGGGTTATTTTTAATGAGGATAACTCCTCCCTGCCGGATAACGAGGTTACATGTATTATGAAAGATAACCAGAATAGTATATGGGCAGGCACGTTAATTGGTCTTGTCAGGATAACAGGAGAAAACTGGGAAACATTTGACGACATTTCTTCTCCCGGAGGGGACTGGATCACAACCATCAGCCAAGGGAATGCCAACGATATCTGGGTTGGCGCTTATGGCGGTCTTTTTCTCTATTCAAATCAGGAATGGACGAATTATGACAACACAATGACAGGGCTGCCGGATGGCCATGTCACGGATATCGCTACAGATATTTCCGGAAAAGTCTGGTTTGCCACAACTTCAGGCCTTGCCTCCTTTGACGGTGAAAACTGGGAAGCATTTACCCCTTCGAATTCCGGCTTACCATATTATATTTTGACATGTATTGCAGTGACCGAAGGAAATCATAAGCTCATAGGCACAGATGGATACGGGATGGCCAGGTTCGACGAAAGTTACTGGTACGTTTACAACACATCCGGTTCAGGGATACCATCCAATAAAATTCTTACGATTGAAAACGCATACGGCAATGCTTACTGGGTGGGAACTGATGATGTCGGAATAGGAATCCTGTACAATGAAAACTGGGATACAATCAGCATGTACAATTCCGGTCTTCCTTCGAACAGAATCTCCTCCATTGCTTTTGATGCAGGCTACAATGCCTGGATATGCACACTTGGTGGAGGACTGGTTAAGTATTTTTCAGGTGAGATGGAATACTTTCATCCTGAAAACAGCCCTATTCCTTCCAGCCATGTAAATGATATTGTAATCGGGTTGAATAACAATAAATGGATAGCGACCGGCAACGGGCTTGCCGTATTCAATGAAAGCCAAATCTCATTTGGTATTCAGGAAGCGGTAATCTTCCAAAAAATGCGCCTTTACCCAATGCCGGCCCGCAATGAAACAACCCTGGAACTGACAGACCTCCCGGAAGTAAAAAATGCAATAATTACAGTATTTAATCACCAGGGAAATAACGTAAAACAGATGGAATGGAATATGGAAATTCACGGATCAAAACAAATACTAAAAACTCCCTTTCCCGTTGGCTTGTATTTTGTTATGGTTGATTGCGGCAACATGACCCTGGCGGCTAAATTAATCATCACCCGGTGATTGCCATCCGGAATTCAACTGAATAATAATAAAACGGATAAACCTGAAGTTCCGGTTCAGGCATCAGAGTATTTCCGTCTGTATATTGCGTAGGTATACGGGTATGGATTTTTATCATCCGGCTCCGGGAAATCCTCCTCTGAAACCACCTCCCAATCCGCCAGGTCCAGTTCAGGAAAGAACGTATCTGCTTCAAAGAATTCATGTACCCAGGTGATGTACAATTTGCCGGCATAAGGCAAAAACTGCCTGTAAACGGAGGCGCCGCCAATGATAAAGTTCTCGCCCTCCGGATCCATTTTCAGGATGGCATCCTCAATTGACCAGGCCATTACACAATCATCGATCTGTTCCCCCGGAATGTCTGTGATCACGATGTGCCTCCTGTTGGGCAAAGGCCTGACAGGAAGAGAGAAATAGGTTCTTTTTCCCATAACAACGGTATGGCCGGTGGTGAGTTTTTTAAACCTCTTCAGGTCCTCCCGCAAATGCCACAGGAGCCTGTTGTCCTTCCCGATGGCGTTATTTCGGGCTATTGCAACGATGATGGAAATGTTCATTTAGTGAGTTGGTTTATTATTTATTATCTGACTGTTCATCTTATCTGCCAATGGCTATCCGGCTGCCTGCACTGCCACAAAATCAGGGAAATATTATCGGGAATGGCATCTGTATACGTATTCGGGTTAAACAAGTGATTTATCGTATTGAACGGTCGAGTGTATGTGCCGTAAGGGATGTGGAGTTATCCTGGCCACCAGCTCCGCCAGATGGCGGATTGAGCGGGCTACATTGCTTGAATAACCACTAAAACCCTTATGGCATATACACTTTGTTACCAACTGGCCGTTCTTGTCCGTCATATTATATTCATTCATTTTGCTGCAATGTTTTACTGGTCGAGCGATGGAGTGGGACGGGCTGGAAGGCTCTTTGGCAAAATTTTGATGTAGCGTTGGCTTTGAGCCTTTTGCTCCCGATAAAAATCGGGATGCCTGACAGCGAAGGGAAGGTTGTGTGTTGGCTTTTCATTTCAAAATCTCTTTTATTTTCTCGTCCTCTTTACCCTGCTCAATCAAATAGCATTCAACTTTGTCATTAATCACATATTCTTCAAATGGAATTTGTGTTTGATATGCTTTAATGTTTTTAAGTTGTTTCTGCTCGGTCATTACATCAAGTACTTTCTTTTTATAGGTTGTGTCAATGTTTCCAAGAAGATGTTCTCCTTTACTTTCAATGATGTAAACCAATTCCAAATGATTATCGGCTGTCTTTTTTGCAGCAACAAAGTCAGGTCTGATTTTATTCTGCTGCCAACCTTGTATTGAGTACCATTTTCGGTTTACTTTATTTCTGAACCACCAAAGAATCTTTTCCTGTTTGTCAAGTAAGTCTCCAACTTTCCTTTCAAGCGTGTTCATTGCTGTTACTTCAACATCATCGAAAAGATAGTATTTGTAAGTGCTTGGAATTGGACTCACTGTAATTACATCCTCTTTTGGGACTTTGAAACCGACTGTATCATCATCGGATACTGCAAGAACAAGATTTTGGGCTTTTAATTCTTCCAAAAATATTTCTTCTTCCTGTTTTGTCTTTTCTTCCTGAAACTTTTTACAAAGCTGAGAAACAATGAAACTGTAATGTTCTTTCAGTTTATCCTTTCCAATCTTTTCTTCAATTTGTGATAAGTATTTCGTTCCGATTATTCTTGCCAAAAATGGATTTTCTATTAATTCATTCAGTCTGCGTGTCAAGTAATCAATATTTATTTCTGCTTTTCCGTTTGTTTGGCTTTGTTCTTCAACAAATAATGCTTTACTCAAATCATCAAGGGTAATTGCAAATGCTTTCCTTTCTTTTGTTTCGTTGCTTAATGAACTTTCCAATTTTGATAAAAACGTTTCATTTAACTCAACTTTTGAGAAATCAATTTTGGGTTTAATATCCAGTTCATAGCTAAACCTGCGTTTTGACACATCTTTATCAACCATTACCCACACCGGCAAATAAAATGAATTCTGAAATTTGTTGCTGAACTCTTTTTTTATCTTTACTGTTTTGGTAGCGTTGATTGCTTCATTATCCCGGAATTTCAATTTTGTAACCAAGTCTTCAAGACCTTCATTTTTAAATCCGGTTGAAACCCTGTCTAAAATTTCTCTTGTATCGCCTTTTGTGTAATAAACATAACTCTCATCAAGTTCTTTAACACCTGATTTTCTTGCAAATGGTTGTCGCAAAATTCTACCGACAAGTTGAGTTACGCCTGTGTTTGAATTAACATTTGGAATAATTCCCAAAATGTAGGCAAAAGAAAAATCCCAACCTTCCCGCAATGCTTCTTTTGTAATGATAAAGCGAACAGGACAATCTTGCGAAAACAGGTTTACATCTTCAATGTCATTTTGCGAACTTGTTTTAATTGCAATTTCATCAGGGTTTACTTCAAGACTTACCAAATATTCTTTAAGGTCAAGACTGTGAACTCTTCCTTTTCCCCTTTGATCTTTTCCTGTTGCTTCTACTTGCAACAAAGCAGTTGGACGAATATAAACTCCGGTATCTGTTTGATATTGCTTTGCCGTATCTTCTAATGTTGAGCGATGCTCTTTTATTTCCTTTACCATCGCTTTCCAGTCATTTTCCTGTTTGCTGATGGGTGGGAGAATGTGCATATCGAGTTTTACCATTTCTTCCTCTTTTAGTTCAAGTCCGGTAATTGTAACTAAAACATTCATTTCTGCTTTTGGAGTGGCTGTTAAGCCAAGAACAAATTCAGGATTCAGACTGTCAATGGTTTTTCGTGCATTTTCTGAAAATACTTTGTGAATTTCATCAATGATTATGAATGGTTTTGAAATGCGGATTGCGTTTCCAAGACTTGTCATTATTAAAGGTTGTTCTGTGCCAAGCGGTGAAATAAAATCAAGATTTGGGACTTGTTTTAAAAGTTGTTCGTGTAGATCATAGCGATTGTCGGCAGGGAAAAAACTGTCATAGCCGCCACTGTCCTGAAAAACCTTTAACGCTTCTTTTCCATTGGTGCGGCTTATTGACTGAATCATAACGAATAGAACCACCAAATTTTCTTCAATATCATTGATTGTTAATCGTTGCCCTTTTTCCAATATTAATGTTCGGTTGCCACTACATTGGTCTAATAACTGGCGTAACGAATTTCCTTTATCCCTAATTTTTTGAACAGTTTGGCTATATATTGTTTCACTCGGAACTATCCAAACTACAAGCCCTGTTCGTTTTTGAGCAAACAGGTTTTGATATTCACGGATTGACTCAACGGCTAGCAAGGTTTTTCCGCCACCTGTCGGCACTTTAATAATCATTCGCGGATAACTGTTTCTCAGTCCGGTTGTACAACGGTCCTTATATTCCAGACTGCTTGTTTGAAAAGTTGTTTGCACCCAATTCAATGTATGACGCATATTTTCAGGCAATGCCTGTTTCGCAATGTCAAACGATGTTTTGGTATCACGGGCAGTTTGCAAAAACTGCTTGAGCGCGTTTACAACTTTTATCTGATATTTCTTCAGGTACATTTTATTACTTTTTCCCGATTTTCTTCAATTCCTGCTCAATTCTTTTCATCGCTTCCATATCGGCTGAAGCTATTTGCTTTTTTTCGAATTTCTCAAATTCCTTTTCAGCAAGTTCCACTGCCAGTTGATGAGAAATTTTGCCTGCATCAAGCAATATCTGTTTTTCATTTAGAGTGAGAAAATCATGTAGTTTCTTTCCCCAATCAGCCATGTACATGGGTTTCCGGTTACGTGCCTGTAATTCGGCAAAGCTAAGGTACTGGTCAACAATCAGGTTTAATTCAGTTAATTCGTCTTTGGTTAAATAGTTCTTTGCAACTGTTACGTCCGATTTCCTGATTTTTCCCTTAGGGCTGTTTTTCCAGGAGGTCAGGCCCATGTTGGTATTTTCAGCATTTGCCCTTTTGTAAATTATTTCTGCTGCCGTTTGACCGTGAATTGCCCAGTGCATTTTATTTTGCACCGAGGCAAAAAATAGCTGTGCCTGTTCGCTTTTGGGCGAATAATCAATACTTGTGGCATAAATATCTTTGATTTTTGCATAAAAAATTTTCTCCGAACTTCGGATATCCCTTATTCTTTCAAACAGTTCTTCAAAATACTGATTTGTATGCCCAACTTCTTTTAATCGTATATCGTCAAGAACAAAACCCTTAATTAAAAACTCTTTAAGTTGTTGGGTTGCCCAAATCCTGAATTGTGTTCCCCTATGCGATTTCACACGGTAACCAACAGAGATGATTACATCAAGATTATAATACTTTGTTTTGTATTTTTTACCGTCAAAAGCAGTTGTCAAGTATTCCTTGACAACTGAAACTTCCTGTAATTCACTTTCCCGAAATATATTCCGAATATGAAGACTAATATTTTGTTTTGTTGTTTGAAACAATTCAACCAATTGGGATTGTGTAAGCCAAACAGTTTCATTTTCCAGCCGAACTTCAACTTTGGTTTGCCCGTCTCCGGTTTGATAAAGTAATATTTCTGTGTTTTCTTTCATTTTCCCGGCATTTTGTTGAGTTCAACAAAATGGTGATTTTACTTCCTTTGAAACAAATTATAAGGAATACCCACGTATTCAATCTGATTATCGGTTAAATATTCTTCATCCAAAAAGCATGACGGTGCATATACAATCCGTTTTTTAACCGGTTGTTGTTCCTTTATTTTTTCGGCAAGTGTTAAATTTAGTGCAAGTCGGGTAAGTGTTTCGTAATCCTGCTTGTAAACCAGATAAATGGCTTGTTTCCCAAACTCGCCAACGAAATAACCGGCTTCGTTTATTTTATCCTCATCTTCCAGATTTTCACCTGTACACAGGTAATAAACATATTTTGCAAACTGATTGTAGGTTGGCAATTGTCCTGCCAGCATGGTTTCAGCATCGAGAGGAATTCCAAGGCGGTAATATTTAAAGCCACTGTCGTAACCGTACTTGTCAATTGCCCGTTTTACTCGTTCACGGGTTATGACTTTACAGATGTTTTTGTCGGGTTCTGTTTCTGAATTTTCATGCATTTGCACCATAACGCATTTTCGGTTTCCGCCATCTTCTTTATTTAATTCCATTACTGCGTGCATGGTGGTACCTGAGCCGGCAAACGAGTCAAGGATGATATCATTGTTTTCTGTGGCTTGTGAAATCAAGGTTTTAACTAAACTAATCGGTTTGGGATAATCAAAAACCTGAGTGTTATCAAAAAGTGACCGTAAATCTTTTGTTGCCTTCATATTTAAATCAGAAGTTAAAACTTTTGATTCAATTATTTTCTTTGAGTATTCACCTGAAAGTTCAAATAATAAGTTTTTATCTCCATTCTTATATTTATTTTGTTCAATCCATGTTGATACTGGTTTTTTATCTGAACGTACTTCTGACAAATGGCGTTTATATTGAGGGGTTCCCTTCCCATCAGTAGGGAAAATTACCTTGTCTTCTTTTATTAATCTTTCCATTCTTGATTTTTCATAAACCCAAACCCTGTTTGGATTACATTGATAAACAATTCCTGTTTTTGGGTCTTTTATGCTATAATAAAGATTTGGTCGTTCTTCTCTGGTTTTATTGCATGTTAAATCACTTGTCGTCCATTTTCCCCGGTTATCATAGTCTGGATTTTGATAATTCGAGAAATCTTTCTCAACACCTTCAAAAGAGAAAACCTCTGTTTTTCTGTAGGTTAAAACATACTCATGGTCTATTGAAATAAAATCTTTGGCATCATTTGAACCAGAACGCCTTTTCCAAACAAAAGAACCCAAAAAACATTCTTCCCCAAACATATCATCCATGATACATTTGAGGTTATTATACTCATTATCATCAATGCTAATAAAAATTACTCCATCATCTGAAAGTAATTCCCTAAGTAGTTTTAGTCTGGGTGTAATCATGCATAGCCATTTGTCATGTCTTGACAAATCATCTTTTCCAACTGTTTTTCCAATCCATTCTTTAATTAAAGGGCTATTGGTTTTATCGTTATAAACCCAACCTTCATTCCCTGTATTATAAGGCGGGTCAATGTAAATACATTTGATTTGTCCTGCAAATTGTGGCAAAAGTGCTTTTAAAGCAATGAGGTTGTCGCCCTCAATTATCATATTATCAGGCGTAAGGCGTGAGTCCGGAGGCGTAAGTGGACTTTCCTTATCACTTATGCCTTTCGACTTTCGACTAAAATAATGCAGTTCGGGTACTTCGTTCAATGTATGAAACGGAACAGCCAAATGGTGGTTCCAAATGATGTTTTTTCCTTTGAATTGGAGTGTTGGCATAAGGCGTAAGTAATTAGTTGTTAGTATTTTTGGAATAATTTACATGTAAAGATTTAATTAAGCCTCGAAGTATTTTGGATATTTCGTTAGCTTGTTCAATTAAACAGGTTGCTTTGTCTCTTTCTACAAAATTTAAGCGATAAGCAAGATAAAGCATTGATTTAACTTCGCTGCACGACCCAATTGCAATGTAAACAAACCGGGCAAAATCAGCATCAGTCCTTCGGTCGAAACCTTCCGCTATATTGTTTGATATTGAAACAACAGCCCTGCTAATCTGGTCACGAAAACCAAAATCTCTTAAATCTTTAAACTCAGAATAAATTTGAACAGCAAAATCCTGTGCTTTTTGCCATCCTTTAATATCTTCAAACTTTTGTATTGCCATATTACTTATTTTGTTTTTCTCTTTACTAATTATTATGCCTTACGCCTTTTATACTTAATCATTTTTTCAGCTACCTTGAGAGCTTCAAGCCCAAAATCTTCGCCTTCCAATTCATAAAGTACTTTTTCACTTAAAAAGTCAATAACCAGTTTGTCAGAGTTTACTTTATAGAGGTCAGCCAATTTCAAAACCAATTCTTTTGAGAATTTTCTTTCTCCACGTTCCATTTTGCTCAATATTGCCACGTCAATATCTACTTGCATTGCAGCTTTTCTCAATGATAATCCTGCTTGCTCTCTCAATTCTCTTAATTTCATTCCTAGTGTTGACATTATCTGTGTTGACTAATTTTGTCAAAGGTAATACAATTTTTGTCTTTTGGATTCTGAAGTTTTCAATTATTTATCAACAGTTTATTATCAACGGGTGGGTCGGCAAAAAAAGCATCCCGAAGAATCGGAACAAGTCTTGTGTGGCTGCGAAGGGACGGTTGCAGGGAAGGGCAGCCACACTCTTGCTTTTGTGCGGTGGCATTTCCCTTTTTCTGTCTTTCTATTGCAGCATAATTCGATTTTCAATCTGTCGTTGTCTTTTTTCTTCAGCTTGCTGTGTAACTATTAAATGACTCATATAATGAGTTTTTATAATTAACCGCAAAGAGCGCCAGGAAGGCGCAAAGGTCGCAAAGAAAATCTCTGCGTACTTTGTGTAATCTCTTTGCGGGCTTTGTGGTTTAAAATTTCCAAGTTATAAATAAGTAAGCATTTTCAAGCAAACCTGACCCGGGTGCTTTATGCACTTCAAGTGCTGCACCTGGTATTTTAAGTTGCTTTTCTGTTATTCACACCGATATCTCCCCCCGTATATGGGGGTGGGCCTGGTAATCTGTCAGTTCAAAATCCTCAAAAACAAAGTCAAAAATATTCTTCACACCCGGGTTGATTTTCATTTGTGGCAGAGGGAAAGGTTTTCTTGCCATCTGTAACAGGGTTTGCTCTACATGGTTTAAATAGATGTGGGCATCGCCCAGGGTGTGTACAAATGTTCCCGGTTTCAGACCTGTGACCTGCGCCATCATCATGGTGAGCAGTGCGTAGGATGCAATATTAAAGGGCACGCCGAGGAAAACATCACAGCTCCGCTGGTACATCTGGCATGATAATTCCCCGTTGGCAGCATAAAACTGAAAAAAGGCATGACATGGAGGCAGGGCTGCGCGGCCCAGGGCCACATTTTCGGCAAAAGAATTACCGGGAAGGGGCAATACACCGGGGTTCCAGGCTGCCACGATCATTCTCCGGCTGTCGGGATTGGTTTTGATGAGCTGTACCACTTCACTTATCTGGTCGATGCCATCGCTGTTCCAGTTGCGCCATTGAGCGCCGTAAACGGGCCCAAGGTTCCCGTTTTCATCCGCCCATTCATCCCAGATGGTTACTTTGTTTTCCCTGAGATACCGGATGTTGGTATCTCCTTTCAGGAACCAGAGCAGTTCATGTATGATTGACCTCAGGTGCAGTTTCTTGGTGGTAAGTGCAGGAAACCCCTTCTGCAGGTCAAACCGCATCTGGTAACCAAACACACTGAGGGTACCCGTACCTGTCCGGTCTTTTTTCTCTGTTCCGTTTTCGTGTATGTATTTCAGCAGATCAAGATATTGCTGCATGCCCGGTCCAATTATTTTATCTCAACCACTTTCCAGTCTTCATCAATCCAGTAGCCAAACACTTTAACATCGGGGAACCATGACCTGATCAGGTTCACCGAATCCATGGTCTGCACGATATGCTTGTTTTTATCCACAGGGTTGCCTGCGCAATCTCCATGGCCAAACATCCCGATTATCCCGGAGCCGTGCTTTTCAACGGAGATGGCAATTCTGTCCCTGACCGATTCAATCAGTTTTTCATTCTTTTTTTCGGAAAGGATGCCGTCGGGGCCTGGTTCTGTGATCATGTCCACATAAGTGGCGCCGAATTGTTTTTTCATAAAGGCCACAACCGGTTCCTGTACCCGGCCGTCCATGCAATTCACTGCAGTAACAAATTTATTCATATTCATTATTTTAAGGTAGCTATTAATATTATTTAACAGACAAACGCTTATCCCAAAATCATCCCTACAATGGTAGCAGAAAAGAGAGAGGCAATGGATCCTGCAATCAGGGCTTTCATACCAAAGCGGCTTAAAAGCAATCGCTGTGTAGGCGCCAGTGATCCTATCCCTCCTATTTGTATCCCTATGGAGGCAAAATTAGCAAACCCGCAAAGCATATAGGTGGCCATAATAATCGATTTGGGGCTGGCAAACACGCCGGCCTCCTTAAGTTCAGCCAGACTCACATAACCGATAAATTCGGTCATAATGATCTTCTCGCCCAAAAGCCTCCCGACAAGCGTTATATCTTCGGAGGCTACCCCAATGAGCCACATCATGGGCGAAAATGCATAGCCAAGGATAAATTGCAGGGAAAGCCTGTCGTATTGACCTCCGGTTACATCATTTACCCATGTGTTCAGGCCTGTCCAGGCGCCAATCTTTATAGTGATAAAGTTGAACATGGCGATAAAGGCGATAAAGGCCAGCAGCATGCCGGCTACGTTTACGGCCAGCTTAATTCCCTCTGATGTTCCGTTTGAAATGGCATCCAGCACATTGCTTCCGATTTTTTCTTTAGGCACGTCCACCGACTTATCGATGTCTTCGGTTTGCGGAACAATGAGTTTGGAGGCAACCACTGCGCCGGGAGCCGCCATAACGGAGGCTGTGAGGAGGTGTTTTGCAAAAATCAACCGCTGCACAGGATCATCTCCGCCTAAAAAACTGATATATGCCGCCAGAACGCCGCCTGCAAGGGTGGCCATTCCTCCGGTCATCACCAGGAGCATTTCCGATCTGTTCATTTTCGCCAGGTAAGCTTTGATCATCAGGGGTGATTCGGTTTGCCCCAAAAAGATGTTGCCTGCAACGGAAAGGCTTTCGGCGCCTGAAAGCTTCATCAGCCGGGTCATCAGCCATGCCATCACCCAGACCACTTTCTGGATAATGCCCCAGTAAAACAAAAGGCTCATCAATGCCGAAAAGAAAATGATGGTAGGAAGTACCTGAAAGGCAAAGATAAACCCATAGGTTTCGGCATTGAGCAGGTTGCCCAGCAGAAATTCACTTCCGGCTCTCGTAAAGTCAAGAATCACCACAAATATTTTACCCACAAATTCAAAAAAAGCTTTCACAAAAGGGACATACAGCACTCCAATGGCCAGAAGTATCTGGATGGCCAGGCCGGTGCCCACCACGCGCCATGAGATGGCCCTCCTGTTTTCACTGAGAAGATAACAGATCAGCACCAGTACAATAAGCCCTAATATGCCCCGGCCAATAACCATTGGCCTGAAAGAGGAGCTTACCCTGTCCATTTGTGCCAGGTTTTGTTTTAATGCCGCACTCTCTTTATCATCATCCGGAACAAACCCGGCTTCCCTTTTCACCGTGTCCTGCAAGTTTGAATCCGCAACAACATGAACCATTCCGGGGATGGGGGCCGAACTGTCCTGTGATTTTAATCCGGTCAGGCAAAAAAGCATAAAAACAACCGCTAAGGCAATCTTCTCAATTCTCATAAAAAGACAATTTATATGAATAATGGTAAATCTGCCCTGCCTCAGCATTATTTCCGGGAGCTACACTCCTACCCCTCTTCTCCTTTTCTCTTTTTGATCTCATCCCTTAACTTTGAGGCTTTTTCGTATTCTTCCTTTTCAATGGCTTTGGTGAGAAGGCTTTCCAATTCTGCGACGGAGTATGAAGAAAACTTGCTTTCTTTGGGTTGTTGTTTTTTAGAGGAGGTCGGCTTGCCCGGCCCGGGCTCTCCTTCCTCCACCACTATCCCTGCTTCTTCCAGTATCTTCTCCACTGTATAAATCGGGCAGGCGAACCTGAGCGCGATGGCTACAGCATCGGAAGTCCTGGAATCGATAAAGTAATCCCTGCCATCGAAAGTGCAGACTAATTGTGCATGAAAAACACCTTCCAGAAATTTATTGATAATGATTTCTCTTACCAGGACGCCAAAAGCGTCGGCAAAACTTTTGAACAGATCATGGGTAAGCGGGCGGGCGGGTTTCATTTTTTCGATCTCAATGGCAATGGCCTGGGCTTCAAAACCACCGATAATTATTGGGAGCCTGCGCTTTCCCAGCTTTTCGCCCAATATCAGGGCATAAGCTCCGCTCTGCGACTGGCTGTACGACATTCC
>JAFGME010000027.1 GCA_016927695.1 Bacteroidales bacterium | reverse complement strand
TTATGAAAATTCTGAAAAGTGCATTCTGGATTATGCTTACCTTGCCATTCATATTGTCATGTAATCAAAAAAAAATTGAGCAGCTTGAATTGCGTAACGACAGTCTGGTAAATCAGGCCAACCTGAAGGAAGCATCCATAAATGAATTCCTGGCTGCTTTCAATGAAATACAGGGCAATCTGGATTCCATCAAAGCCACGGAAATGATCATCACTGAGGCCACCGGGGGTAAAACAGAACTCAAAAAGGCCCAGAAAGACCAAATCAATGAGGACATCAACAAAATTTACGAACTGCTTCTGGAGAACAAGCAAAAAGTAGCCTCTTTAAAAAAGCAGCTCGGTAACACCAATTTTCAGATTGGCGAACTGGAAAAAATGATCGACAACCTTGGAAAGGAAATTGAGGTAAAAGATGCCGAAATTGAACAACTGCGGGCTGATCTCGAAAAAATGAACATAAAAATCACCAAATTGACGCAGGATGTTGAGGAACTTACCGAGGAAAACGAGATCAAATCGGGAAAGATCAGGGAACAGGCAGAGGAGATAGAAAATCAGACGATTGAACTCAACACCGGGTTTTATGTGGTGGGAGGAAAAAAGGAGTTGATGGACAGCAATGTGATAACCAAAGAAGGAGGTTTTATCGGCATCGGCGCCAGCAAGGTGATCAGGCAGGACTTCAACGAAGGCTTATTCAAAAAAATTGATATCAGGGAGTTTAAGAAGCTGAATATGACCGGGAAAAAGGTGGAAATTGTGTCAACTCATCCTGCTGAATCATACACCCTTGCAGGGGATAAGGGCAACTGGGTTCTCCAGATTAAGGACTATAAGGCTTTCTGGAAATCATCCAAATATCTTGTGGTCGTGTCTGATTAAAGGATTTTGGTGAACAAAAAAAAGAAGGCTGTTTCTCATTAGGAACAGCCTTCTTTTTTTAGTATTCATCTTCGTGGAAGAAGAAATCCTCTCGTGTCGGATAATCAGGCCAGATGTCTTCGATGCTATCGTAGACCTCGCCTTCGTCTTCAATTTCCTTTAAATTTTCTATCACTTCCATCGGAGCGCCGGTCCTGATGGCAAAATCTATCAGCTCGTCCTTTGTTGCAGGCCAGGGTGCATCTTCAAGTTTAGAGGCCAGTTCAAGCGTCCAATACATATCCTGATGGATTTAATTTAAAAGGTTGCAAAAATAATCCATTTTTTGTAACGAAATAAAATGAAATAAAATTTTACTCATTCTGTTTAGTTTTTTTGGGTTGCCAGGATATTTCCGGAGCATGAAGATCAAACGCAATTTTTCGTGCCAGAACAAAAAAATAGTCCGACAGCCTGTTTATATATTTTATGATCATTTCATCCACGGGATAATCCCGGCTTATTTTAATGATGATCCTTTCGGCACGCCTGCAAACCGTTCTGGCGATGTGACAGACCGAAACGGCAGGATGGCCCCCGGGCAGGATAAACGACCTGAGTTCAGGAAGTTCGCTGTTCATTTGGTCAATTTCATGTTCAAGAAAAAGTACATCCTGCTCTGTGATTGCAGGAAGCGACCGCACATTTTCCGGCTTGTCAGATGCAAGGTGGGATTCTGCGGTAAAAATATTATCCTGTATGCGTATCAGTGTTTCCCGGTAAGCTGCATTGATGTTCTGATCCCTGAGAAGCCCGATGAAGGAATTGAGTTCATCCAGTGTGCCATAGGCTTCTATCCTGTCATGATCTTTGGGTACTCTTGTGCCGCCAAGAAGCGAGGTGGAGCCCCGGTCGCCGGTTTTTGTGTATATTTTATATTCATTACTCATGTGCTACAAACAAATGCAACTTTCCTTTGTTCAAAAGGGTGCATTACCTCCAAACTTGTGGGTTTCATAGTAAGACACTGTCCTTGGGTTTTCATTGACATCGTCCGATTCCACATAACCATCGATCAGGCGGATGATGCGGTGGGCATGCCTTGCGATATCTTCCTCATGCGTAACTACGATCAGGGTATTCCCTGAAGCATGGATTTCTTCGAACAGGCCCATGATCTCAATCGAGGTTTTTGAATCCAGATTTCCCGTTGGTTCGTCGGCAAGGATAATGGAAGGATTGTTGACCAGCGCCCTGGCCACTGCGACTCTCTGCCGCTGGCCTCCTGAAAGTTCATTGGGTTTGTGGTTCATCCTGTCTGACAAACTCACGTCACTTAAAACACCAATGGCTTTTTCCATTCTTTTTGCTTTGCTGTAACCTGCATAGATCAATGGAAGCATCACGTTCTCAAGGGCTGTGGACCTCGGAAGCAGGTTGAAAGTCTGGAATACAAACCCGATTTCTTTATTTCTTATTTCGGCCAGGTTGTTGTCGTCGAGTTTGCTTACATCCTTTCCGTTCAGCCAGTATTCCCCGCTGGTAGGCGTATCAAGGCATCCCAAAAGATTCATCAGGGTGGATTTGCCTGATCCCGAAGGCCCCATCAGAGCCACAAATTCATTCTTGTTGATGGTTAAAGATATCGATTGAAGGGCTTTCACCACCTCGGCGCCTACCTTAAAAAACCTTTTGATATCGACCAGCCTGATAATCTCATTTTCCATAATGTCTGCTTATAATTTTCAAAAGTATGAATATTGTCAGAAACTCAGGTTAAAATGCTGCTTCACCGTTCCTTTTCTGAAAAAAACCACTCCCATCCAGAACAAATCCACCGACAGGGTAACCCTTTCATCTCTCACGATGGTTTCCCATGCTTTTTCCATCCCGGATGACCAGTGGATATCATCAAAAACGAAAATGGAATTCTCTGAGGAATGCTTTTTGCAAAGATCAAAATATTTCAAAGTAGGCTCCAGTCGGTGATTGGCATCAAAAAAAACAAAATCAGGCCTCTCAGACCCGTGGAGAACAGTTTCAAGATGGTCATCAATTTTTCCTGTCACAATCTCAATCCTGTCCATTCCGGCTTTTATAAAATTTGCTTCGGCGATGGATGCTATGTTCGGGCATCCCTCCAAAGTGATCAACCTGCTTTCACGGCTTGCCGATGCCATATAGATTGAGCTTATGCCTAACGACGTTCCCAATTCTAAAATTGTGGCAGGTTTATAATATTTTACCATCCTGTGCAGCAACCTGCCATATTTTGCAGTTTTTGAGGAGTTTCGGGCTATAGCAGAGATTTTTTTTGGGTATTCCGCCATTTTTTGACCCCCGGTTCCAAAGTCGCTGACCATGATTTTTTCATTTCTTGTCAGCATCTCTTTCCTGATCTCCTCCGCAATTTTATACTCAGCGTAAAGGTTGTTGTCATTCAACACAAGGGTAACATAGTCATAAATAAAAGGTGAATGAATCCCGTATTTGGTTTTTGAAGCCAGCGTATGCCTTAGGTACCGTATTATTATTAGAGGATCTGCCATAACGCAAATTTAGATAATAATTAAAAAACTAATGATCATACTCGGTAAAATGATCGTAATATACAGCTTCCATAAAAAATGAGAAGCACTTTCTATTAGAAGCAGTCATACTGCTAGTTATAGCACGTAACTTTTAGCAACCATTCAGTAGCAGTAAAATAAATAATATCTGGGAAATCTGAAATATTGCCAGGGAGCCCGAACCATTGATTGCACCCCGCTTAAAAAGTAGTACTTTTGGGCATATTTACATTTATAAGGAGGTGCTAAAAAAGCTTAAAAAGTCAGAATTTACCGGAAATGTGCTTACCTTGATGAGTGGAACTGCAATTGCACAAGCTATTCCCCTCGCTTTTTCACCGGTTTTAAGCAGGATATATAACCCGGAAGATTTTGGTGCAATGGCTGTATTTTTGAGCATTTACGCAATTGTAACAGTAATTGCCACCCTTCGTCTCGAATTGACAATTATTATACCTGTAAAGGATGAAGATGCAATAAATATAGCTTCCCTAAGTGTAATCTCATCCTTTGTCGTTGGATTTTTTTCATTGATATTAATATTTTTTTTTGAGAATTCTGTGAGGGATTACTTTAAATATAGCGATGCCGGAGTTACACTTTATTTGATCCCTTTCTGTATTTTTCTTTATGGGATATATCAGAATTTATATTACTGGTTCAACCGAAAAAGGGAATTCAGGCAAACCAGTATTAATATAGTTGCACAGAGCATCACTTCATCCGTCTTAAAAATGGCCTTCGGGTTTATTAATATATTCAATGGTGGACTGATATACGGTACTATTGCCGGGCAAATGTTGTCAGCGATAATGTTCATTACCTCTTTTACAAAAAAATATCTGAATGAACTCAGATCGGTTTCGGCCACCGGGATGATAAGGCAGTGGAACAGGTTTTATAAATTGGCTGTTACCCTCACCTTTTCACATGGTTTGCAGGGGATATACTCGCAGATTCCGACTTTATTTATTGCCAAACATTTCGATTTAATGACAATTGGTTTTGTGGCATTGTCAACAAAGGTTGTAACCCTTCCGATATCTGTAATCAGTTCTGCATTTGGTGATGTGTTCAGGCAAAAAGCTACAGAGGAGTATCACAGAACAGGGTCTTTTAATAATATTTTTATCAGTACTTTAAAAAAAACCTTTGCGGTTTCTATTGTCCCATTTGGCCTGATGTTTTTTTTCGCTCCTCTATTATTTGGTTTGGTTTTTGGTATGGAATGGTTGAAAGCAGGTGAATATCTGCAAATTATCATTATCGGGGAATTTTTTGCGTTTATAATAAATCCCCTGGATAAGGCCTCGCTAATCCGTGAAAAGAAAAAGTACATTATGGGCTGGAACATTTCAAGATTTATTTCAAACGGCCTGATTGTTCTGATTGCAATAAGTTACAATTTATCCGTTGAGGATTATCTCTACCTGCTTGCCGGAATCAATGTGCTGCACTATCTAATTGATTTGGCTGCATGCTACAGATTTAGCCTGGGAAAATAATATTTGAGAGATGAGTGATGCTTTGAAAAAACTACTGATTTTATCTGTTAAGTTACCGGGTTTTGGCTTGGTTATAAACAAATTGCTGAATATGGTAAATCAAGTCCGGTACATGGAAACCGTAATGGAGATTCACCGGAATAATTTCACGAATAAAAAGATAGTTACTGTTGAAGTAAATGATACCATCCTAAAAAGGAAACTTGCAGGAATTTTTTATAAGTCCTTCCACAGGCCCGTATTGGTAAGCGGGAATAGTATTTATTTTTACCCGGCGGCTGTGATTGAAATTCCGGGTTCATACGACGAATATTCGAATCTTATTGGCTATAAATCCCGTAATATGATCAAAAAGGCTGAAAAGAACCGTATATTGTACAGGGCTTTTAGCTGGAATGATTATTTAAATGATATCTTTATGGTCAACACTTCTGCAGTATTTCGTCAGGGGCGAAGGATGGACAGGCCATACAGGCAATACCCAAAGGCAGTTGAATATCCTCAGAACGGTGAGTTTAAAATCATACATATTGGCGGCTTTTTGGACGTTCAACTTATAGGGTATATTGAATTGTATGTTTATGGAAATATTGCAATGACAAATCGTATACTTGGGCATATGAATTTCCTGAATAATGGCTTGGTTAACGGATTGTTCGGTTTTGTTATCGAATATGCCATAAGGAACCATAGTTTCCGCTACCTGAATTACCTGACCATGCTGAATGAAAAGAGTGATCGGTTGTCCGCTTTTAAATACCGCGTTGGCTTTAGAAACTACTCAATCAAACAATTATCCTGATGAACAATTTTCAGACACTCATACTTTATCTTAAAAATAACCGGCTGGCAGAGTATGAAAAAATTCTTTCAACTGCACTTGAGAATAATTACAGGATTATTTCTTTACGCGATTTTGCCTTTAAAAAATATTCCGGTTCGGGTTTCCTGTTGATTCTCCGGCATGATATTGACAAAAGATCAAAGGCCACCGGTCTGATGTTCGAAATTGAAAAAAGACTATGTGTACATGCAAGCTATTATTTCCGCAATTCAACTATGGATATTGCATTAATGGAAAGGATTGAATCCTTTGGAAGCGAAGCGAGTCTTCATTTTGAAACGATCGCTGATTTTATTAAGGAAAAAGGAATATCAAGTAAAAATGAACTTAAACAATATGATTATTACGAAACCTGTTTGGAGAATCTGAAAATAAACCTCGAATTGCTTCGGAAAGAAACGAGTTTTCCCTTTGCAACCATTGCCTCTCATGGAGAAAGGGCCAACCTAAAATGCCGGATATCAAACAATATGCTTACAGAAGACCTCCGGTCTTATTCTCGTTTAGGTATCGTTCTCGAAGCGTATAATGAAGAGTTTATCAAAGCAATAACCTCATATATTTCAGATACTCCTGTTGAAATTAATGGGGGATATCGCTACAATGTCCATCCTCTTAATGCTATCGCAGCAAAAAGCCCGCTTATTTTATTCCTTACACATCCCGAACACTGGCATTACCAGGGTAAAGCAAAGTTTCGCAAGATAATAAAAAGCATCATCAAAAAAAATATAATAGTGGATGACAAATTTAGGAGAGTATTCGATGAATAAGCGGGTTGCTTCCATAGTTTTGAATTCTTTTACAAATGATTCAAGGGTACTTAAAGAGGCGATGTCCCTGATAAACTTTGGATTTTTTGTAGAAGTTGTAGCTCTTCATGAACCCGGACTTTCTGTTAGTGAAATAAATCGGGAAGTACATGTTAAAAGAATGGTACTCAGAACCCGTCCATGGCCCCGCAAAGCTTTTTTTCAGGTTTTTAAATATATTGAATTTCTTTACAAAACAGTTTTTCTATATAAGAGTTTTGATATTATTCATTGCCATGATCTCGGAACCCTGCCTGTTGGTGTTCTGATCAAACTGCTTTTTAACAGGAAGGTCAGGCTTGTTTATGATGCTCATGAACATGAAACTGAACGCTCTTATAACCAAAATCCCTGGCTTAAAAAAATAAAAAGATTTACGGAAAGGCGGCTGATCCGGTATACAGATGAGGTAATAACAGTAAGCGAAAGCATCGCAACCGATTATCAGAGACTATATAAGATTTCAAAACCTGTCCTCATTTACAATTGCCCCAGATACGCCAAACCTCGGAAGGGAAATCTTTTCAGGGAGATGTTTGCTATTCCTGCAAACACAGAAATATTTTTGTATCAGGGAGCTTTCGGTTATGGAAGAGGCATTGAAGTTATTATTGATACTTTTATTGAATTGACCGACAGAGCGGTTGTGTTTCTGGGTTACGGTGAGATGTCCGATAAGATCATCAAAGCATCCGAATTGCATTCTAATATATTTTATCATAAGGCAGTTGATTATGAAATCCTGCAAAGTTTTACCTCCTCTGCCGACTGGGGATTGGTTTATATTGAAAATGTTTCATTGAGCTACAATTACTGCCTGCCAAACAAATTATTTGAATATATTTTCGCCGGATTACCGGTAATTGTAACCCCATTGAAGGAATTATCCGATTTTGTTAATACATATTCGGTTGGAATCATAAGCGATGGATTCACCCCGGATGATCTCATGAAAGCTATTCAGAAAACGAAGTGGGTTAACAAAAATGACTATACAAACCATTTTGAAGAGGTGTTACAAAAATATAACTGGGAAGAGCAGGAAAAAAAACTAAAACAAATTTACGGTGGATTGTAAAATATGTCACATATCAACAGTCCATCCGGCCCTTGACGACAGGATATTTTACAAGGAGTGCTCCTCCCTCGCTGAAGCAGGTTATGAGGTGATGTATATAGTACAACATCCGAGGGATGAAAAGATAGGAAACGTTAACATCCTTGCATTGTCGGAGTTCAAAAACCGGTTCGTAAGGTTTTTCAAAGGTAATTTTCTGGCAATAAAGCTATGCCTGTGGACCGGCGCCCGCCTGTGTCATTTTCATGACCCTGAACTGATGCCCGCTGGCGTCATACTCAGAATACTGGGTAAAAAAGTGGTGTACGACGTACATGAAGACCTCCCCGGACAGGCGCTTTACAAGGAATGGATCCGCTCCGGACTGATCAGGATGCTTGCCTCCGGGCTTATCCTCGTTGCTGAGAAAATCTCCTGTCTTTTCTTTAACGGGATTGCCGCTGCCACACAGGACATCCAAAAAAAGTACCCGCCAAGAAAAACCATCCTGCTTCGTAACTTTCCGGTGACCGCACTTATTGAAAGGAGCAGGCCTTTTTCTTTTCCTGACAAGAAGTTCAGGCTGGTTTATGCCGGTGGGCTGACAAAAATCCGGGGTATCAGGGAGATCATCGATGCGGTGGGTCTGCTGCACGGAAAAGTTGAGCTTATCCTGATCGGAAAGTTCAGCGATGACGGCTTTTTTGATCAGTGCCGCTTGTCAACGGGCTGGAGATATGTAAATTATATCGGCCACATAAAGCATGAGGATGTATTCGGCTATGTAGCAGCCTGCGATGCCGCCATTGCCATGCTTTACCCCGTCAAAAACTATCTTACAAGCCTTCCGGTAAAAGCCTTTGAATATATGGCCCTCCGGAAGCCTATGATCCTCAGTGGATTTCCCTTCTGGAAAGAAACCTTCGCAAACTGTGCTATTTTTGCAGATCCATACAACCCTGAAGACATTGCCGAAAGTATAACGAGGCTGGCAGAAAACCGGGTATTGGCAGCGGAGCTTGGACAAAACGGCAAAAGAGCAGTGGAGCAGGGTTTTTCGTGGGAAAGGGAAGAAAAGGAGTTGCTGAATTTATACCAAAGAATTTTAAAGGATGCAGATCAGACAGATCAGCGATAGCGAAAAAGGCCTCTACCGGTCATTGGCAGAGATGTCGGGCAGTGTGTTCAACTCGCCTGAATGGCTTGAATGTGCCGGAAAAAAAGTGCAAGTGTTCGGAATTTTTAACCGGGATGGCCGTATGACAGGCGGCTTTCACCTCTTTAAGGACAGATTGTTCTTCTCCACACATGTGAAAAATCCCCCGTTTACCCCTTCGTGCGGATTGTTTTTTGAAAACCCCGCCGGTAACAGCGCCAAAAAGCTGACCTATGCCAAGAGCGTAATGACAGCCATTGCCGGCTTCGTTTCAAGCCGTTTTTCAGGAATAATCACTTTCAGCTTTCCTCCAGAGATCACCGATATGCAGCCATTCTACTGGAAGCATTTTAAGGTGGTGCCGAACTATACTTACCGGATCGACCTCAGCATGGATGAAGATGATATTTTTTCCGCATTCTCCCCTGAAAGGAGGAACGATATCAAAAAAGCCGTGAAAGACGGACTCACTGTTTCCTTCCCCGGTGATGCAGCGTTTATGAGGGACATCGTAATCAAAACATTTGACCGGCAAAAGGATTCAATCAATGAAAAGATCCTCGACAACATCCTTTTCAGGTTTGCCAGACCTGCCAATTCTTTTGCCGTTGAGGTCAGGCAAAACAGCGATATCATGGCCGGGGTTTTCTGTGTTTTCGACAGCAAAAACGCCTATTACCTTCTCGGAGGATACGATCCTGCAAACAGGCATTCGGGGGCCGCGGCCCTTGCGGTTTGGGAAGCCATTAAAAAAAGCAGGGAAAAGGGGCTGAAGGTGTTTGATTTCGAAGGATCCATGATCCCCGGTGTAGAGCGTTTTTTCAGGGATTTCGGCGGGACACTGGTCCCTTATTTTTCCGTGAACAAGGCTCCACTTTTGCTGGAATTCCCCCTGAAAATCATCAAAAGGAATAAATTCTGAGCCACCCATGAAGGTAATCATTTCGCATGATATCGACCATCTTACTGTGAGGGAACACCTGCGCGACCCAATCATCCCCAAATTTCTGATCCGGGCACATATTGAACTGCTCTCCGGAATGATCTCCCCAAATGAATATAAGCGTCGCTTCAGGAGTTTTTTCAGAAATAAATGGCAGAATCTTGATGAAATGATACACTTTGACAAAGAGCATGGAGTGGCTTCCACTTTTTTTGCCGGTACGGTCCGCGGACTGGGTCTTTCATACCGTACGAAGGACCTCGGACCCTGGGTGAAACGCATACTCTCTGAAGGTTTCGATATGGGTGTACACGGCATCGCGTTCAATGATGTTTCGGGCATGAAGCAAGAATACTCGAAGTTCAAAAAACTCACAGGATTAAAGGAATTTGGGATTCGCATGCATTACCTCAGAAGAGGAGGTTCCACCGCAGATTTGATAAACAAAACCGGTTACCTTTTTGACTCCGGGATTTATGGCCTTAAAGCGCCTTACAAAGAGGGAGGATTTTGGGAATTCCCGTTGCATATCATGGACACATACGAATTTCAGCAACGAAAACCCTGGCAGGATTCAACCCTTGAAGAGGCTAAAGAAGCAACGGACAGCAAAATCCGCCAGGCCATTGACCTTAAACTTCCTTTCCTGACCATTCTTATGCATGATTTTTATTTTTCAGATGGTTTTAAAGCCTGGAAGGAGTGGTATATTTGGCTGATTAAAAGATTAAAAGCAGATGGTTTTAGTTTTGTTAACTTTAAAACTGCAATCCGGGACATGGAAGCGGCAGAAAAAAATGCAAACCAACCGGAAATGAATAACGCAGGAGATATTTAAAGAGGCATGTCGGAAACAGCAAACGGTCAGAATGAGATGAGTGTTTACAGCCTTTCGGTTGTGGTTCCCTGCCGGAATGAGGCCGGACATATTTCAGCCTGTCTTGACTCTTTGTTGCAAAGCAGCTATAAGAAAGGGCCAATGGAGATCATCGTGGTTGACGGGATGAGTTCCGACGGTACCAGGGACATCCTTGACAAATATGTTTCCAGACACCCCTGCATCCGGGTCATCGGCAATCCGGGAGGCATCACTCCTGTGGCGCTGAATACCGGCATCAGGAATGCTTCCGGCAGGCTTATTATGATTGCCGGCGCCCATTCCTCTTTTCCGGAAAACTATATCCCGGATATTGTGGATAAAATGGACGAACTCAACGCGGATGTGGCGGGTGGAAAAATAATCACTGCACCCGGAGCCTCAACCCCCGTATCAATGGCCATTGCAAGAATACTTTCCAACAGTGTGGGCGTGGGGGATTCCAAATTCAGAACCGGCGCTTCAGGACCCATGCCTGTGGACACCGTGCCTTTTGGAATTTTCAGGTCAGAGGTTTTCAGGGATGCAGGACTGTACGATGAGCGCCTTGTCAGAAACCATGACATTGAGCTTTCCAAACGGATCAAAAGAGCAGGGAAATCGATATTCCTGGTGCCATCGGTACATTGTACCTACTACGCCAGGGAAACATTCAGGCGGCTTGCAGACAATAATTTCAGGAATGGATACTGGAATATACTTACCCTTTACATCACCGGATTGTTCTCTTCTCTCAGCCTGAGGCATTACGTGCCACTGGCTTTTTTGCTTTCGCTCTGTGCACCGTTTTTCTTGGCTTTTATCCATCCGGCGTTTAATTATATTCCGCCCGTCCTTTTTATTGTTTATAACATGCTTATTTTCAATATATCGTACAGGCTGAAGAGCGACAAAGTCAGGTTTTATCTGCTTGTCAGGGGTTTTTTTGTGTTGCATTTTTCATACGGAGCCGGCTCGCTTACAGGGCTTTTCAGGCTCGACAAACTGTTTCTGAAATCATGAAGGCGGATCAATACAGGCAAATGATTGCAGGGGTACTTGGCAACGACCTCATTTATTTCTACTGGAAAGGGAGGGTGGCTTTGTATGCCTTGCTAAAGGCCATGAAAGTGGCTCCGGGGGATGAGGTCATTGTTCCGGGATTCACCTGCGTGGTTGTTTCCAATGCCATCAAATACACAGGGGCCAGGCCGGTTTATGTGGATGTGGAAAAAGATACCATGAACCCTGCCCCGGAGAGTTTTTACAGGGCTGTCACCGGGAAAACAAAAGTGGTACTGGTACAGAACACTTTCGGGTTATCCACTGCAGTGGACGAGATATCAGCCTTTGCAAGGGCGCAAAACATCTTTACCATTGAAGACTGTACCCACGGCTTTGGCGGCCTGTTCAAAGGAAAGCCCAATGGTTCGTATTGCGATGCCGCCTTCTTCAGTACACAGTGGAACAAACCCTTTTCCACCGGAATCGGGGGCTTTGCTTCAGTGAACAACCATGAGCTGATCCCCGGCCTTGAAAAAGTGAACCGCGACCTGATCCATCCGTCGCTGAAGGACAGAATGGTACTGGCCATGCTCCTTTTCTCCAGGGATCACATACTTACAGATTCGAATTATTGGACATTGCGCTCTTTGTACCGTTTCCTCAGCAGAAACGATCTTGTGATCGGCTCAAGCCAGGGCGGGGAACTCACCGGCACGGAAATGCCGCCCGGATACTTTAAAAGTATTTCCGGAGTGCAGGTAAAAAAAGGGATCCGGAGTCTTGGCGATTTCGCAGCTTTACTTGAAAGAAGAAAGGAAAATGGAGGTATCTATACCAGGCTTTTGGCTGATCACGGGAAATACCATGTCGGCTGGAAACTGCATCCGGATCACTGCTTTCTGAAATATCCGGCGCTGGTTAAAAACAGGGATGACTTTGAGGAAAAAGCACGGAAAAAAAAGATTGAACTGGGCGACTGGTTTTGTTCGCCGGTTTATCCTGTCAGAAACAACTGGGAATTGTGGGACCTCGACCCGGCGAAAATCCCGAATGCCCTTTACCTGTCAGAGCACATCGTTAATTTCCCGGCTGAAACACAATATCCGGAAAAGGTTGTTAAGTTTGCTGAGAAATTCATGGACGAAATTTTATAATTGATCTTTGTTGCCTGCTCAATATTTAACATACGATCCGGTGAGATGGTACAGGTGGCTCATGCCTCTGGCCGCTTTCACCATACCCCTTCACAACAGGCTGAACGTCATCGTGCTGCTGGTCGTGCTCATCGTGTGGGTTTTTGATGGCCCGCCTGCGGAAAAGTTCAGGAGGATCAGGTCGGATAAGGCCTGCAGAAAGCTGCTCTGGATGACGGTCATTTACCTTTTGTATGCAGTGGGATTGTTTTACTCCTCCAACCTCCGGGCAGGGTTTTTCAATCTTGAGGTGAAGCTTTCACTGCTTCTTGTGCCGATGGTTTATGCAACCATGAGTCATCACTACCTGAATGGAAAGACGATCCGCGACATTTCCAATTCCTTTGTCGCAGGAACTTTCCTTGCCACCCTGATCTGTCTTGGGAAAGCCGTTTGGGATTACCTTGGCGGAGAAGGGGGGCACGTATTTTATTATTCTTACCTTTCTTATTATCATCATGCCTCCTACCTGTCAATGTATATAGTGTTCAGCCTGGCAGTGATCTATTTCAATTTTTTTGACGGGAAGAAACAAAACGGATTGCCGCTGATCCTATTCTTTACGATAGTATCCCTTTTTTTTACTGCTTTCATCTTCCTGCTGAGTTCAAAAGCCGGTTTACTTAGTTTCGCCGGATTGATTTTTATTATCGCCATTCATAACTTTTTTTTCAGAAAAAACCGGCGGAAAGGAATTATCATCCTTCTTGCAGGATGGATGGCTTCATTTATATTTTTATCAGTGTTCCCCTATGCTATGCACCGGATTGGAGCTGCAGCATCCAACATTAACTCTGAAGGTTCAGCGGCTTCAGAAGAAAGTACTGCAGAGAGGGTTTTTATCTGGAAGGCGGCCCTTGATGTCGTTTCACACCACTGGTTAACCGGAGTGGGTACCGGGGATGTTCAGGATGTTTTGAACAGGAAATACAATGACAGGGGAAACAGTTATGCTGCCGGCCAATACCTCAACGCCCATAACCAGTACCTCCAGACCTGGTTGTCACTGGGGCTTCCCGGCTTGCTCACCCTTTTGATGATGCTGATCCTTCCCCTGCACAGGGCATTTCGTCCCGATTTCAGAGTTTACCTCTGTTTCATATTGCTTTTTGCCGGTAATCTGTTGTTTGAATCTATGCTTGAAAAGCAGGCAGGGGTAGTTTTTTATGCTTTTTTCAATAGTGTTTTTTTTCTTGCAATGCAAAAATCAGACTGCTAATTCTCTTAGATAGAGCTGAATGGCGTTTTCCAAACCAAAATACAGCGCATCGGCAATCAGGGCGTGGCCGATAGAAACTTCAAGCAATCCGGGGATGTTCTGTGCGAAAAAATGCAGGTTGTCAAGGTTCAGGTCATGTCCTGCATTGATCCCCAACCCATGCTCCCCGGCTGTTTTTGCTGCCATGATGTATGGAGCAATGGCCGCATCCGGATTATCCGCAAAAACTCTTGCATACTCTTCCGTATATAATTCAACCCTGTCGGCGCCTGTTTTGGCGGCATGAATGATCATCTGCCCGTCTGTTTCAATAAACAGCGAGGTCCTGATGTTGTTTTGCCTGAAAAGGGCAACGGTTTTCATGAGAAAATCCTGGTTTCGTACCGTATCCCAACCGGCATTTGAGGTCAGCACACCGGGAGGGTCAGGAACCAGTGTAACCTGATCAGGCCTGACTTCCAAGGCCAATTTGACAAATGATTCTGAGGGATATCCTTCCATGTTGAACTCTGTGGTTATTAACGGTCTGATTTCCCTCACATCCTGATACCTGATATGCCTCTCATCCGGCCTGGGATGCACCGTTATGCCCTGAGCCCCGAACCGTTCACAATCCACGGCAGCTTTTTTCACGTCCGGAATATTCCCCCCGCGGGCATTCCTCAAAGTGGCAATCTTGTTGATGTTTACGCTTAATCTTGTCATCGCCTTTTTATTACAAATCTAATGAATTTGCTGCACATTGCAATGTCCTCCCATTAAATTAACCAAGTTATCAACAATGGATAAAGAAGGGTTCAATCAAAGAAAAGCAGGCGGGTTGGCAGCATTCTTTCCATCCTTTGTGGAAATTTACTAAGTGCTTGAAAATAAGATACATGGTGTTTTGAAGTAAAGGCAGTGTATTTTCGTCATGAAAACATCCCTTGGCTTGCTTGGACTGAATATTTTATCAATCAGTCCATTATAAACATATCCTTGTTAAATACTTTACCAACTCACCTGGATACCGGGATTTTATGTGGTTATATTTGCTTAAACGTACTGTCACCAAATTGATTCATTATGAAGCGCCGACTTATTGTATTGAAAGTATTGATCCCGTTGGTAAGTATATTGACTTCATCCACACTAAACGGGCAATCTTCACTGGACCATCACATGTATCTGAATGCCAATTTCGGGATGGCCCATGCTTATTGCGACCTTCAGGACGAAAATAATCATTTTACGAAAATACCTGATGAAACGGATATCGGATATGGAGTGAAGCTTGCCAAATATATCAGCCCTGTTTTCGCGGCACATTTTCAGTTTCTGAAAGCCTATCTGAAAGGCGCTAAGGAAAGAACAGATGCATACTTCAATGCCGACATTACAGAGTACCAGGTGGCAACAACGGTCAATCTCAGCAACCTGCTGTTTGGGATAAACCATGACAGGACGTTTTATCTTTACGGCACAACCGGCTTCGGGATCAACTATTTCAGGAGCGAAGCCAGACGGATTTCAAATGATAATCTGATCAATGATTACGGTTATACAAAAGATTTGGAAAGGAAAAAGGATACCCGGCCCAATTTCTTCATTCTTCCTCTTGGGGCAGGCCTGGATGTGAAGCTTGCCAAAAGATGGTACATCAATCTGGAAACCGTGGTGAGGCTTTCTGACAGCGACCAGCTTGATGCTGTGGAAAGTGGAAAAAAGAATGATGCATACTATTATACTTCTATCGGGTTATCTTACAATTTCTGGGAAAAGAAGAAAAGAGAGAAGATAGATGTGCCCCCAGAAATCATTGCTGAAGAAGAAAAAGTCGATTCCATCATATTTGAGAGGGTCGATCTGGAATACATTGTGCCTGACATCATTGAATCAAACAGTGAGTTTGTCATGAAATGCATTGTTCATAAAGGTAAAATCGATGGTTTTGGTGAGTTGATGCAAATACTTCCCATTGGATTTAATGTGATAGATACAGTGATTGACGATGCACGATTCGAATTCAGGAATTACACCCTGAACATGTATTGGGATCAGTTGCCCGCAGATTCGGTTTTTGAAGTGTCGTACAGGGTACAGGTAGAAGATGTTTATGGCAATCTGCCCATTACGAGCATTTTATATTTCGACCGGACCGGCAAGGAATACAAGTTTAAACGCTCAGTTTATGTCGAAAAGGCCAGGCCAGGAGAGGTTGTGGAGGATACCATCCCTGCCATTACGGAAGTCCCGGAAATAGAGTTCAAGGTTCAGGTAAGGGCCGCATACAAGGCCCGGATACCCTTGCAACGGCTTGCCAATAAGTATCACCTGCGTGATTCCATAAGGGAAGACTTTGTCGGAAACTGGTACAGGTATTCCATCGGCTCTTTCGAAACCTATGCACAGGCCCGCGAATACAGGGATAAAGTGATCAGTGAAAATAAAGTGTATGATGCCTTTGTGGTTGCCTTCCGCAACGGGGTGAGGCTGAATTCACTGAGTGAACTGAAGGAAATCACTCCGTCACCCTTCCCGCAAAAGGATACCGAATACAAGGAATCGGGTACGCGGTACAGGGTGCAGATACTCGCACTCCTCCACAATAAGGTGGAACCCGACGTGCTGAAAGGCATTTACAAAATTGATGAAAATGTAAGGGAAGAAGTGTATGGTCAGTGGAGAAAATACACTGTGGGTGAGTTTTCTTCTGTTACCGAGGCCAAAGCCATGCAACAGAAAATGATCGGTAAAGGGATCACGGATGCCTTTATTGCAATATATGAAAACGGAAAAAGAATAACAGTAGGTAACAAATAGTGTGGTAGCTTTTCCGGGGGCCCGGGTTTTTATGTTCTTTCAAAAAAAAATTGTAAACTTTTTCATACAAGGAGGATATCCCGGGTTCCTTTTTTTCATCTCTTCTACTGACAGACACAGCCTTTGCCATACAACGCAATCAGTCAAAATGATGTGAAGCTGTCATATTTTTTTCAGGTGGCATGAAAAGGATGTACCTTTGCGGCACATTTCCCGAATACTTGTAAAAAATGAAAACGCTGATTGAGTTTATCAACGAAAAGCAGGCCGACTTTCCTTATGCAACAGGTGAGTTTTCAAGGATTCTGAACGATATCGGCATTGCCGCCAAAATTGTGAACCGAGAGGTCAACAGGGCCGGATTAGCCAATATACTGGGCTACGAAGGAAGTGAAAATGTACAGGGCGAAGCTCAGAAAAAGCTGGATGTTTTTGCCAACAACGAGTTTCTGAAAGCCCTCAAAAATGGAGGACAGTGTTGTGCCGTTGCCTCTGAAGAAAATGAAAATCTTGTCACTTTCGAAAGCGATTTCTCCAATAAAGGCAGGTACGTTGTGGCCATTGACCCTTTGGACGGATCCTCCAACATTGAAGTCAATGTTTCCATCGGAACCATCTTCACCATTTACAGGCGGTTGTCGGAAACCGGAAAGCCCGGAACTGTGGAAGATTTGCTGCAAAAAGGTTTGCAGATTGCCGCTGCAGGATATGTTATTTACGGATCTTCCACCATGCTGGTATATTCCACCGGAAAAGGGGTGAATGCTTTCACTTATGATCCTTCTGTGGGATTGTTTATCCTGTCGCACCCTGAATTGAGGATCCCCCCTAAAGGCAATATTTATTCCATCAACGAGGCAAGTTATATCTACTTCCCTGAAGGTGTGAAGGAATATCTGAGGTATTGCCAGGAAGATCATCCCGAATCACACAGGCCGTATACCACAAGATATATTGGCTCGCTGGTAGCCGATTTTCACAGGAACCTTATTCGCGGCGGAATATACATGTATCCCGGCACCAGGAAGAAGCCACAGGGTAAACTCCGTCTTTTATATGAATGCATTCCCATCGCTTTTCTTGCTGAGCAGGCTGGTGGCAAAGCTTCTGACGGATTCAGGAGAATTCTCGAAATACAACCCCGGCACCTCCACGAGCGGTCGCCATTTTACGTGGGCACTACTGAAATGGTAGAGAAGGTGGAGTATTTTATGAAATATTTCTCGCCTGAATTTGAAATAAAAGATTGATTTGTATTCCTGGAAAAACAAATGCTTTGAATATTCAGGAACTGCTACATATCATTGCCCGGGGCGAATCAGCCGGCCGGCTGGTTTACCACCTGCAAAACCTGTCAGCCCCCAGGATCCACATTTCTGGAATGGTGGGTTCAGGCCGGTCCCTTTTGCTTGCTTCCATCATCAAAAAAATCGGGGGAAACCAGTGGGTGATTTGCAACGACAAAGAGTCGGCTGCTTATTTCTATAACGATCTGGAAGGCTTGTTGGAAGAGCAGAACCTGTCCCTCTCACAGAAAATGGTGTTGTTTTTTCCCCCTTCTTATAAAAGGGCTTTTGAAATCGAAAAACAGGACAATTCAAATATCCTTTTAAGGACTGAGGTGATAAAACGGCTTGGGGCTGAAGAAAGGAAAAGCATTATTGTTACCTACCCGGAAGGCCTTGCCGAAAAAGTCATCGATAAATCCTTTCTCTTAAAGAATTCCTTCAGGGTGAAAAGGGGCGAGCCTTCCTCGGTAGAATTCATTGCTGATCTGCTGATTGACAGCAATTTTGAAAGGGTCGATTTTGTTTACGAACCGGGACAATTCTCCATCAGGGGCGGTATTTTGGATGTGTTCTCGTTTACCCATGAGTTCCCCTACCGGATCGAGTTTTCAGGAAAATCGGTTGAGTCGGTGAGGAATTTCAATCCCTCCGATCAGCTTACCATCACCCTGCTTGATCATGCTACCATAGTGCCTAACTTCCAGGACAGGAGGATCATTGAAAAGAGAACCCCGGTGACGGAGCTCCTGCCCGACGATACGGTGATCTGGACAGAAGACATACCTCTTATTATGGGGATGCTGGATGCAGAATTTGAAAAGGCAACGGGAATGAATGAAACCGCAAAAGATCACCCTGGAATACCTTCCTCTGAAGAGTTGTTTATTACTGCCGATGATTTTATACACGGTTTGGAAGGTTTTGCCCTGGTAGAAACCGGGGACAAAACTTTTTTTCAGAGAGCGGAGAAAATCGGTTTTAACATGCAACCACAACCCTCGTTCAACAAGAATTTTGCATTGCTCACCGAAAACCTGAGGGCCAATACCTCCGGAGGAAAGGAAAACCTGATTTTTTCCAACAATCCGAACCAGATAAAAAGATTGTATGCCATTTTTAACGATCTTGCCGCCTCATCAGGCAGACCTTTGGACTTCAGGTACGACACTGTTCAGGTGGCTTTGCATGAGGGTTTTATCGATAACGATCTGAACCTGGCATGCTATACCGATCATCAGATATTTGAAAGGTACCATAAATTTCATCTGCGTGAAAAAATCTCGGGAAGCCAGGCTCTTACCCTTAAAGAGCTGAATGAGTTGCAGCCGGGTGATTACATTACCCATATCGATCACGGAATCGGAAGGTTTGACGGTTTGGAAAAAGTCTCAAATCATGGCAAAGAACAGGAAGCCATCAGGATTGTTTACAAAGACGGTGATCTACTGTATATCAGCATCCACTCATTGCACCGGATATCCAAGTACACCGGCAAGGAAGGGGCTGTTCCAACCCTCAGCCGTTTAGGGTCGAACACGTGGAACCGGCTTAAGGAAAAGACAAAGAAAAAGGTTAAAGACATTGCCAAAGATCTTATCGCTCTTTATGCCAAAAGAAAATCGTCACAGGGTTTTGCGTTCATGCCCGACACCTACCTTCAGCACGAACTGGAGGCCTCTTTTATTTATGAAGATACTCCGGATCAGGTGAAATCCACCCAGGATGTCAAAAACGATATGGAGGCAAAGTGGCCAATGGACAGGCTGGTTTGCGGGGATGTGGGATTCGGGAAAACGGAAGTGGCCATCAGGGCCGCTTTCAAAGCGGTAAATGACAGCAAGCAGGTAGCAGTTCTGGTACCCACTACCATCCTGGCATTGCAGCATTATAAAACCTTCAGCGATCGTCTTGAGGATTTTCCTTGTAAGACCGGGTACATCAACCGTTTTAAAAGCAGCAGGGAGCAGGCGGAAATTCTCAAAAAAACAGAAAGCGGTGAAATTGATATTCTCATTGGCACACACCGCTTGTTGGGCAAGGACATACGTTTCAGGGACCTTGGCCTGCTTATCATTGATGAGGAGCAGAAGTTCGGTGTGGCTGCCAAGGAAAAACTAAAGAACCTCCGGGTGAATGTGGACACCCTTACCCTCACCGCCACACCTATTCCCAGAACACTTCAGTTTTCACTCATGGGCGCCCGCGACCTTTCGGTGATCAATACGCCTCCGCCCAACCGCTATCCTATTCAAACAGAGGTACGGCCCTTTGCCGAAGACATCATCAGGGAAGCCATTCATTTTGAGGTGGAAAGAGGAGGGCAGGTGTTTTTTGTTCATAACCGTGTTCAGAATATTGGCGATGTGGCAGCTATGATTGCCAGAAACTGCCCGGATGTCAGGATAGCCATCGGCCACGGTCAGATGGAAGGTCATAAGATTGAAAACGTGATGCTCAACTTCATCAACGGACTGTCAGATGTACTTGTAACCACAACCATCATCGAATCGGGACTGGATATTCCCAATGTGAACACCATCATCATCAACGATGCCCAGAATTTCGGGTTGAGCGACCTTCACCAGTTGCGAGGCAGGGTTGGACGGTCGAACAAAAGAGCCTTCTGTTATCTTCTTGCCCCGCCTTCTTCAACCCTCACCTCTGAAGCGAGAAAACGCCTCAGGGCCATTGAAGAGTTTTCGGCGCTGGGAAGCGGCTTTAATATTGCTATGCGCGACCTTGATATACGTGGTGCAGGAAACATCCTGGGAGCAGAACAAAGCGGCTTTATCTCCGAAATTGGCTTTGAGATGTATCATAAAATACTCGATGAGGCCATACTTGAGCTTAAGGAATCGGAATTTAAACATCTTTACACAGAAGAGTCCGAAATCCGGTATGTGCGTGATTGTCAGATAGAAACAGATCTTGCAATTCTTATCCCCGATGACTATATCACCCATATTGCTGAACGTCTCAGCCTTTACAGGGAACTGGACAATATCAGCGAAGAAGTTGAATTGCAACGGTTCAGGCTCAGGATGATCGACAGATTCGGGCCTTTGCCGCCACAAACCGAAGAACTTATTGAAACAATCCGTCTTCGATGGCTTGCAAGGGAGATCGGATTTGAGAAAATTACCATGAAGAACAGCAAACTCACGGGCTACTTCATTTCCAGCCAGGAATCACCCTTTTACCAGTCTTCAAAATTCAGCAGGGTAATAGAGTTTCTGAAAAACAATCCTCACGAATCTGTAATGAACGAGAAAAAGGGCAGGCTCATGTTGCAGTTCCATGGTGTTGACACTGTTAATGCTGCCATTGGGAAGCTTAAAATGATATCGGGAGATTTTTATCAGGATTGAACTGTGAAACCCGGAGCTTTTATTATCTTTGAGGAAACTAAAATAAAGTCAGAATGAAAATGATAATTATTCCCCTGGTAGTTTATGCCGGTCTGGTAATTTCATCAGGTAAAGTTCAGGGCCAAAGTGATTATTTCGGCGATCCTGTCGCCCTTTCAGACTCGGTTTCGGATAATTTCAATGCCGTGATTGCCTGGCCTTTCATGTTCTGGGAAAGAATGAAAAACAAGTCCACCACTGAAATATATTTTCGTAACCTTGACATAATGAGCGATCCTCAGCCGGTTTTTCCGGATAGCGGGTTTCATTACCGCAATCCCAGAGCGGTTGATATGCACGGAGAACCGTTGAATTGCCTGTTTTATGAATCGGATAAGAAAGGTGACTGGGATATCTGCTACCGTACTTATGACGACCTGGGCAACTTTTCGGATGAATACCCTTTTTTCCACACGGATTCCGATGAAGCCCATCTCAGGATAACCACAAACAGTTTTGAAACGAAAGAAGGCCTGGTATGGGAAAGCGGTGGTGTCATCAGGTTTACCACGATTGAGAATCTTCAGGGCCAACCGGCCTTCAATCCGCCGAACAGTTGGGGGCCCGACAACTTTAATTCTCCTGAAATCGGAAGAACAACCTCGAACCACTTTGTGGCTGCCTGGCGCCGCGAAAACCAGGATGAGTCTGTATCCCTGATGGTTTCAAGAACTACAGATTTCGGGATCACCTGGGATTATCCTTTTGAAATTTTCACCGCTGAAGAGATATCTTCAATTATGTTTTCAAATCCGTTATGGGATGGCTCCTATATATCACTTTGCCTCGAAACCCTGGAATATGGAACATGGCATCCCCGCCTATGCACCTTCATTTATCCTGTTTACGAATTATATGAACTTGATTTTGGTTTGGCGCAGCAGGAAAGCTGCACCCCTGTTTACTTCAATTACTGGGCGCCTTGCGACCAGGAAATATATGATGATGTTGTTTCTTTTGTCGGATATGATAACGGCCAGGCTGACGTTTTTGCTATTGTTGATTATTGGACATGGCCCATAAATCTGACCAATACGATTCAGGATGAAAGAAATCCCGGATTCTTTATTGGTGAGTTTTTTCCTGATTATATTTTTCAACTTTGGGATATTTGGGAATCATGTGTGAATGACCATTGGCAAATCTTTGGAGCATATGCATTGCTTGGCGGAACGGGAATTTTTGAATCACGGGTTTTCCTGCCGGAAAGCCTTGTTGTGAACCCCAATCCTTCTTCCGGGGACGTTCATCTGTCTTTTGAGCTAATATCACAGGAGAAGGTAAGGATAGAATTCTTTGACCTTGTTGGAGAAAAAACAGGCGCTTTTAAAGCCGGCTCTTTTCCGGCAGGATGGAACAGAATGAACCTCAGACTGGATAAGTACCTCAATAAACCGGGCTCCTTCGTCCTCTGCCTGCGCGCCGGAAATGACATGCTTACAACAAAGATTATTTACGTTGGTGCCAATTGATTTGAATCAATAGAACATCACCCTGTTGTCTTCGATATCCGCCTCTTCTTCGAGAGTGGTCAGGTAAGAGTTATTGTTCACCTTGGAAGTGAAGTTGTTGATGAGCTGTGCCCTGAAAATCGTATGGTTTTCTCCCGGATTGGGCGGTGTTTTCTTGTCCACGATAAATATATAAGCTCCATTGTCTCCTTTTACCGGACCCGAAACAGTGTTTTCCTCTGCATCCATAATGGCGGCAATCACTTTGGGTTCACTTCCGTAACCCCCCACCAGTGTGCGGGCTGAAAAATATACATTCGACATGGTATCGACCCTGGAGCCTAAAATATTTGCCAGTTCGTATAAATCAGTGGTCTGATTGAGGGCATCTTTCATCTTTTCCGCAACAATATCCCATTTTTTGAACTTTTTCACAAGGGGTCTGAGCGATCCGTCCATATCTTCAGGAGAAGAAAATCCATCTTCCCGACTGGCAGTTACTATGGCTACAACGTATTTGTCTTCAAATGTGAAAACCGGTGAAACTGTGCCTACCTTCACGTTTTCCATGTGTGCCCATTGGATGATCGGGCGGGGATAATCGAATCCTGCGATTCTGGAGCCCATGGCATCAAGATAAGTGGCGGTCCTTACGTTGAGTCCCATATTTTCGGCAATCGTGTCAAAGGATTCAAGGGATTGAACCTCTCCGGCAAAGCGGCTTGCATCTGCATATTTATCCTGGAAAGTGGCATTGCTGGGTTTGATTTCCCTGTTGATTATGGCAACCCTTACTTTTTTCACAGGTTCTTTTTTCCCGGTTACTTTGATGATGTGATAGCCAAAAACGCTTTCAGCACGGGTAATGTTGTTGACACCGGCTTCGAGGACTGCCTGGTTGAACGGATATACCATCGCCCCGTCGGCAAACCAGCCCAGATCTCCTGAATTTTCTGCAGCAGAAGGGTCGTCAGACAGTTGAACAGCCAGTTCCTCCATTTTGGAAGGATTGGAGTTGACCAGGTTGAAAAGGCTGTCGGCCATTTTTTTCGCTTCCTCTTTTGATCTTGCAATTTCATTTCCCGCTCCCATTGCATTTTTATATGAAATCAGCAGGTGTGTCGCTTTCATCGAGTCGGGCCTGAATTGTATGTCCATCAGTTTGGCAATATGCCATACATCATTTTCCATACGGGGCCCGAAAAAAGTTCCCACTTCTGAGTTGAAAAGCGCTGAATCCATAAATACAGGCAGTTCGCCCTGTTTGAAAAAAGTGCTGTCATAGCGCTTATCTGATTCCATGTTCACAAAAACGGGTACATTCTGGGCATTTTTAAAGTCTTCAAATACGGCAAAAACGTCCTGTTTGATCTTGTCCCTGTCGGTGGCCGAAGGGGTTACGTCAAATACGACATAGTCGATATCGCGTGTTGCTTTTTGAATGTAATTATACTTTTTCTCCTCATAATATTTGAGGTATTCATCATCGGTTACCTGCACAAGAGTGTCTGAAACTTTTGAATAAAGATAACCCACGAACCTGATGTCGGCGCCGATTTTTTTATCCATAAAATCGACATAACACAAGGTGTCGGGCATGAAATAGGCTTTGGAAATTAAATTTTTATATTTGGTTGACAGCCTGTCGTCTTTAATGGCGGTTTCAAAAAGCTTCCAGTTTTGCTTTGCTTCCATGTCCAATTCGGGAAGGTTGTTCAGATAATTTCTGACAAGCTGGGGATCATACTGCTGTGTTTCCTGGTCTCTGAAATTCTGGCTGATATAGGGATGGGGATTGTCACCCTGGACAAGGTCGAATAATTCATCAGGAGACACCAGGATGCCCAGCTTTTCGTACTCCTTTCCCATGATGATATCATCAATGATCTTTTTCCAGGTCTGGTCTTTAATTTTAAACATTTCGCCCGCATCCAGGTTTTCTTTTTGCTGGTTCCTCTTTTGTATGTTGGCGTTTTGCTCAACCTTCTGGTTGAATTCAGTGATAGGGATCTCTTCACCAAAAACTTCACCCACGTTCATAACTTTTCTGCTTTGCCTTCCGGGATTAAGGAAATCGCCAAGCACAAACGCCGCGAGGGCAACACCTACAATAATAATCAATAAACCTGATTGTTTCCTGATTTTTCCGATTACTGCCATATCTTCATTGTTAAAATGGGTGCAAATGTACAACAACTCATTTAAAGTGAAAAGGATTTTTTCTTATTTTATTCTCCGGTTGAAATCTTAAGATGTACCAGATCTATCCGGTTTTCTATGGCTTCTGCAATGGTGAATGTAAATGGATTTAGCTCAATGACCTCATTTCTGGAAGGGATGCTTTCATGAACATGAATAATCAGGCCGCCTAAGGTTTCATAATCCTCCGATGCAGGCAGACTCAGATCATATTTTTCATTCAGGCAGTCAATTTCAAGGCGGGCGGAGAAAATGAATTCGGTTTCGCTGATTTTCTTTTCCGTCAGGTC
>JAFGME010000173.1 GCA_016927695.1 Bacteroidales bacterium | reverse complement strand
TGCTGGAGCAGGCATACCGGGAGAAATCATGGTTCCTGATCTTCATGAATGTGGAGCCATGGTACGATCCTATCAGGACAGACGAGCGCTTCCGGGATATTGTTGCCCGCATGAACTACCCTGAATTCCCGCTGGCATCCACCGAACCGATCAGGCCAATGACATTTTCAGCGGAAGCAGCGCCCGAATGGACTGCTTTGATGGAACGCACATCAGGCTGGTTCGCAGCGGATGGCATTTTTACCATACCTCTTGATGGAAGAGAGGTACAGCGGGATAAGCGGAAAAAGACATTGTTTGTTTTCAGCGATACATACATCGGGGAGGTGGAAAATAATGTTCCGAAACCGGGGAACGTGATGGTGAACAATACAACAGCATGGATGACAGGTTGTGAGCCGGATCCTGAAAAGATCTCGTTCGAATATAACACGCTCCCGGACGGCAAACCGGTATCATATTTCATTCCTGACAATGAGGTCTCTGAACCCGGCGAGTATTTCTGGCTGGGCGACGGATTTATCAACCACGAAAAGGATAATGCACTCTATCTTTTTGCGTACCACGTGCACAAAACCGGGCCGAACGTGTTTGATTTTGCCGCCACCAATGTCGCTCTTCTCAGGATCAAAACACCTACTCCTGAGGGGATAAAGAACTATGCGCAGATGGCAACCGGACTGGGTTTTGTGCATCCTGAACAAGGGCGGGTGTATTTCGGCAGCGGGATATTTGTGAATACCTTTAAGGCAGGGGCCCCCGACCCGGACGGGTATGTATATATATACGGGATCATGGAAGGCAGGAAATCACTTATCGCTGCCAGGACAGAGCCGGCAAATATCGAGAAGTTCGATCAATGGACCTTCTGGAACGGGACAGACTGGTCGGAGAATAAGGAAGATGTGGCACCCATCTGTGATGCCGTGTCCAATGAGCTCAGTCTCAACCCCTCAGGTGACGGCAGGTACCTGCTGACCTTCACGGTGATGGGGCTCTCGGAAAAAATAGGGATCAGGGTGGGAGACAGTCCTGTCGGACCGTTCGGGGAGATCCACGAGGTATATACCTGCCCGGAATATGCAGAAAAGGGCCTGTTCCCTTATAACGCCAAGGCACATTACCATCTTTCAAGGCCGGGTGAGCTGCTTGTCAGCTATAACACCATTACCCTCAACTTCTGGGAAGACATACAGAAAGATGCAACCATCTACCATCCCCGCTTTGTATGGGTGAGGTATAAATAAGGGTGATCTTCAGGTATCGAAGTTCTGTTACCAACCGGGAACCCCTCCGTATAAATAACAGGATCCTTGTCTTTACCATGTGGATCCGGTACCGGAATGTCCAATGATCCTCATCTTATTCAGGTCGTGAAAAAGCTTGTCTGCCAGACCGGGATATTAATCAGAATGTTAAAACATTATCACACTCCACCATCCCGTCCATATGGTCAAATCTTTCATTTTGCCAAGTTGCACACCTGGGGTAAAGCGGTAAAGTATTCCAGCAATTTTTTTAAATAAGGTTGGTTAAGACATAAATCATTGCTGCCACCCAATTAATTAGTTATTTTACCTTAAATTTTTTTTTTATGAACAAGCTTTTCAGGACAATCAGGAAATTAATGCTATTGACAACAGCGTCTTTAGCTGCGATTATGCTTCTGTTGGACAAAGCTAATGGGCAAACCTTTACACAAAGGCAAATCGTTTTGAATGAAATCACCAAACGCCCCAATGATCTTTGGCCGCGTGGCGATGGCCATGCATTAATTGGTGAACCTGGTGGCCCTGTAAGCCAGAAGGGGTACCACGAGCCGGGAGGTAGTTTCAGCCCGTCACCCGGCAGTTTTGGAATGGCCATTTGGGTTTATGACAGCAGCGATAAGTTTGTTGCAACAAGCGATAATATTCCAATGGAAAAAATCAAGCAGGAATTTATTTGGCTTGAAGGACGCAACATTCCGTCTATTCATACAACAACCCCATACTATTCATGTACCTGGACTTATTCCGACCTGGGTTACTGGCAATTTGATCTCGAAAAACCCAGCGGGTCGTACAATAAAATCATGTTGGTTTTCCGAAGCACAGGTCCTGCCGGCGGGCCGTTATATTCTTCTGTCTGGGACAAAACCAGGTTGTTGCTTGGCCACCGATGGATAGTTGTACCAAGCCCATACCCTGTTGAAATTCTTACAGGTGATGAAGAAAAAGGCGAACTTTTTACCACCGGCAGCAATGCTCCTGTCGAAAGTGCAAACGGATGGGCATTTGCAAAACTCAGATTCGACAATGCAAAAATTGTACTGAAAATTAACGATACAAAGCCGGTTTTTGAAAGTCACCTTTCGTATGGAAAAACAACGTGCCAGTTTAAAATCGAGGTGCCTGACACGCAATTTACTGCATGTCTGGATGCCCAGGTAGCCAATTTAATGATGGGGTACACCGGAAGGCAAACAGGGCCGGGTGAGCCTGTCAATTACCCACTTGCATGGGAGCGTGACGGAGCCTATTCCCTTATTGCAATGGCCCGGAGCGGCAATTTGCAGACAGCCAGGGAACTGTCGGCCTATTTCGCCGAGAATGACTTTTTTGGTGGTTTTGGTGCTGAAGGTGACGCCCCTGGTTCGGCCATCAGTGCTTTGGCAGAAGTGGCTTTCCTGATCGATGAGCCTGAATATTATCAATGGGTCTGGCCTCACATTGCCCGCAAACTTGAATACATAGAAGAAATGATGAATGCCACCGGGAATGTGTACAAAAACTATATAGGCCCTGTTGCCCCGCATTTGCAGGACGATTTAAACAGAAGGAGGCTTATCTGTCTGAAAGCTGAAGATGGACTGATAACCGGCGCTATGGACTTGCACTTCCCGGTTTTGTATATCAATGCAGTGTCGTACAGGGGATTGATGCAAGCGTCGAAGTTGGCCAAAATTGTTTATAAACCCGATGTGGCAGCCCATTGCATAGATCTGGCCGGGAAAATTAAATCGGCATGGGTAGAGGGTTTTGGACAGGAAAAATATAATAATGAAAGAAATTTTATGATAAGTATATGGCCTTCGTGGATTATTGATAAAAGCTTCAGGCCTTATCAGAAAGGAATTACAAGTTTCAGGGCTTCCTTATGGAAAGATGGCGAACCAATTGAAAGGCCGCTTTGGACATACTTTTTTGTTGCTGAGGCACATCAATGGTTATTCCTCGACAAACCTGAACAGGTTTGGGAAACTCTTAACTATTTCTGGCGCAACCAATGTTCATCCGGGCTCTACACCTTCTGGGAAGGAAACGGAGAAGAAAACTCTTTTCACGGCTGGGACAATTACCGTGGTTGGTTAATGCCAAAATATGTCACGCCTCATTACTGGACTGCATCGGAAATGTTACTATTGCAGTTAGACATGCTCGCCTGCTTCGACGAATCGGGCGCAGAACCTGAACTGGTGGTCGGGGGCGGTGTGCCTGCTGAATGGCTCTCGGAAAAAATGGGCCTTGAAAAATATAAGACCAGGAATGGCACGATTAGCTGGCATTATGCTCAAAATCAACTGAAGGTTGAAATTTCAGGTGCCAGGTCGGAATATAAAGTCCGGGCAGGTACAGCTTTTGGTAATAATGTCAGACTCAGCGTTGAATTTAAATAATTGTTATATGTCATGGGTACAAAAGCCGGGATTTAACCGGTCAGATTACAATTACCATGCTTAGCCTGTTAAGAAACACTTAACTTCAATCCGGGATTGTCAATTTACTCCGGCCAAAGATGGTCATGACAACTGGTTTTTCGAGGGAGAGTATACTTGCAGTATTCGGTTTCATTTTACCATGCCTGAGGAGAATGAGGATTCTTTACCCCTTCAGTTTCACTGACCTTCAGTTCAGTATCCAGAAACATGATTGTGCCGTATTGGGAAATTTTGTTACCCCAGACATAGTTTTCCAGACCCAGGTTTTTCCAGTTATTGCCGTAAATTCCTCTGTTGGTACAGTTGTAAACGGTGTTGTTCAATATGATATTCAGATCATTACCGGGATTGCAGTTGGCAAATTTATGCCTGTATACTGAAGTATTGAGATTCTTCCTCCGTTCTTTGGAAGGCACTGCATATAACATCTGCCGATATAAGGTTCAAAAGCTTTAATCCACCTTCTCCGCCTGAGGCGGATTGTGCCTTCTCCGCCAGCTGGCGGAGAAGGTGGCCGGCTTCCGGCTTCAATCATTTAACACTTATTAGTTACTTAAAGGTTAATGTTTTTTATTTCCATTTTTAGTGATGGAATGATGTTCAGAACATTTTCATGATAAATTTTTTTCAGGATCTCCTTTGGAAGGCCAATACCACATATGGGCCAGCGTGCATTGTCAAAAGTACCGTCATAATCGGGTGAATAAAATGATTCATCGAACGTTTCAAGAAACCTGAAATAGGTTTTATACATTTCCTGCGAGCTCTCAATATTTGCCGGCATATCTGTTCCAAAAAGAATCCTGTCCTGGTGTTTTATAAAGAATTCCCTTGCAGAATATGGCTGTCTTCCCAATTCATCAAGCCTGGCTGAGAAATCAATAAATACATTTGGATTTCTGATAAGTAAATCAGAAACATAGTGGATATCTTCTGCGCAATTTGCAAAGTGAGGCAAAATAAATACAGTATCCGGATGCTGCCTGACCAGGTTGTCGCGTCTCTTTAGTAGCTCATTTTTCCTGGGAAACCCGGGATCTGCAAAACTCCATGCCGGATACTTTTTTAGAGATTGGTAATGCTCATTTTCCGGTGTTACCTGTTCGAAAAAGCCAGCCGGGTCAGCCTGATGAATCAGGACAGGCATTTTCAGCAGGGCTGCTTCTTCCCAGACAGGTGCAAGCCTGCGATCATCACAGTAAATCAATTCACCTTTATTATCATAATAATGAAGCCCCAGCTCCTTCAATATCTTCAGTCCTTTTGCTCCAAGTCTTGCATGCTCTTGCAGGGTGGCAATACACTCATCAACAAAATGTTTTTCATCCTCAAAAAGCGGTTTGTTAACAGGGCTCGCGAAATTCGACATAGTGAAGCAGTAAAACCGTCCCGGGTACGGCTTTGTGCAATTATCAATAAAATCATCAATGCTCCCGGTACCAATCTGGTAACCACCATTGGAAAATTCTATCCGGACATTGGCTGTAAGGTCACAATAACTTACTATACCGACCTCATTCATGGTTTTTACAATCCCCTCGACAGATCGGGCGCCCCATAAATGATTATGTGCATCAATTACAGGACAGGCAGCTTTATCGATAACAGTATGTTTGGAAACCAGGTATGATTTTCTTTGCATTACGCTTTACGCTCTTAGTAATATCAATAAAGAGTCTACTCCGAAAAGTAATAATTACAGGGTTAACAGACCATAATATATTGATCTTCAATCACACCGGCCTTCAGGCCGGTGTGAT
>JAFGME010000172.1 GCA_016927695.1 Bacteroidales bacterium | reverse complement strand
CTCATACATTCTTCAGGCGCCAAAACCCGGCAAATCAGTAAGAATCAGATAATAAATTAAGTTTGTACCCGGAGCCGGAATCGAACCGGCACGGGCTTGCGCCCATTGGTTTTTGAGACCAACGCGTCTACCTGTTCCGCCATCCGGGCAATTTTGCCGTGCAAATTTATCATTTTTCCGGAATATACAACTTAACGGCTTTTTTAGTTTGTACTTTTTATTTAATATATTACTTTTGCGGCGAATTCATAGAAGCAGGTCCCAATGGCAAAAAAAGCAATGATTTTTTCAGGTACGGCAACGAAATACCTGGCCGAGAAAATAGCCCAAAGTTACGGGCATCCTCTCGGAGAGGTGGTTGTCACCAAATTTTCCGACGGTGAATTTCAGCCTTCTTTCGAAGAAAACATAAGGGGTCGCGATGTTTTCATCGTACAGTCCACATTCCCCCCTGCCGACAACCTGTTTGAATTGCTTATGCTTATTGATGCGGCACGCAGGGCTTCGGCCCGAAGGATTGTAGCGGTGATTCCCTATTTCGGATTTGCCAGGCAGGACAGAAAAGACAAGCCGCGGGTTTCCATCGCTTCCAAGCTTGTGGCCAACCTGCTTACGGCCGCCGGCATACAGCGGATGATCACCATCGACCTGCATGCCGACCAGATCCAGGGATTTTTTGATGTGCCGGTGGATCATGTGTATGCTTCTTCCATCTTTGTGCCTTATATCAGGAGTCTGAAACTGGATAACCTGATGATGGCTTCGCCCGATACGGGAGGCACCAGGAGGGCTGCCGCCTATGCCAAAATCCTGAATACGGGATTTGTGATCTGCTACAAACAGAGGTCGAAACCCAATGTGATTGGCGGAATGGAACTTATCGGAGATGTGGAAGGCAAGGATGTGATCATTGTGGATGATATCATTGACACGGCAGGTTCCATAACGGCAGCCGCCAACCTGATTATGAGCAGGGGCGCCGCCAGCGTCAGGGCTTTTGCCACACATCCGGTTTTTTCGGGAAACGCTTATGAGAAGATTGAAAAGTCGGATTTCACCGAAATTGTGGTTTCCGATACTCTCCCCCTGAGGCAGGAAAGTGAAAAAATTAAAGTGATCTCCACCGCCGGCCTCTTCGCAGAGGTGATCAGGCGTGTGCTGAAAACTGAATCGATAAGCTCTCTTTTCCAACTTGAAAAGCAGGGCAGGTAATTCTGTATTATTCATTTAAATTATTTCTTCTATTATGAAAACAGTATCTATGAGCGGTGCGCTCAGGGCGCACGTAGGGAAAAAAGATGCTAAGATGCACAGGAAAGAGAGTAAAATACCCTGTGTACTCTATGGTGGCAAGGAGCAGATCCATTTTGTGGTGGATGAAAAATCCTTTTCCAGGATCATTTTTACGCCGGACGTTTATCTCGTTAAACTCTCTATTGAAAAAAAGGAACACATTGCCATCCTTCAGGATGTGCAGTACCATCCTGTTTCCGACAGGGTGCTGCATGCCGATTTTCTGGAAGCGGTGGAGGGTAAGCCGGTTTCGGTTTCCCTGCCGATACAGGTTGAAGGCAATTCAGTAGGTGTGATCAGGGGAGGCAAACTCATTATCAAGATGAGGAAAATAAAAGTACGGGGTTTGGTTTCTGACATACCCGACTATATCACCCTGAACATTGATAAACTCGACATCGGTGATTCGATCCGTATCCGCGACATCCAGGTGGAAAAGCTGAATTTTTCAGACACGCCCGGCGCCGTCGTTGTGACTGTGAAAACAGCCCGCGGAGCTGCAGCAGGTCAGCTTGAAGAAGAAGAGGCTGCAGGTGGGGAAACACCGCAGGAGAAAACTGAAGGAGGAGAATAATCCCGATAGCGCAACGTTTGCGCACCTCACTGATTTCTGTTATGGACTACCTGATTGCAGGCCTTGGCAACATAGGAAGCCAATATGCCAATACCAGGCATAATGTGGGTTTTCTTGTGGCCAATGCATTGGCAGACGATCTTAAAGTGATTTTTGCGGCCGGCAGGTATGCCGAGGTGGCCAAAACAAGGCATAAAGGAAGGGAAATCTGCATTATCAAGCCGGGCACTTATATGAACCTGAGTGGCAAGGCCGTATTGCACTGGATACGGAAGGAGTCGGTGCCGCCGGAAAACCTTTTGGTGGTAGTGGACGACATCCACCTTCCCCTGGGGGCATTGCGGCTCAGGCAGCGCGGTGGCGACGGTGGCCATAACGGGATGATAAGCATTGCCGGAGAGCTTGATACAAATGAATTTCCAAGGCTCAGGGTAGGCATAGGCGGCGATTTCCCCAAAGGAGCGCAGGTGGATTATGTGTTGGGGGAATGGCTCGATACTGAGATCGAAATCCTCAGGCCGGCAATTAAAACGGCGGTGGAGATGATCAAAAGTTTTATCTTCGGCGGCATTGACCGGACCATGACACGGTTTAACCGCCGTTGATCATCGCCTCAATGCCAGAACTGACGGCTTTTTGTACCTCTTCACCTTACCCTCGGGGTTGAAAATCTCGAAATATATAATATAGACGCCGGCAGGGGCAGGCTGACGGTCTTCCATGATGCCGTCCCAGGCAAAGCTGCCTTCGGAGCCTAAGAGGTCGTTGCGGACAAGGTTCCTTACCAGCCTTCCCGAAGCATCGAAAATGAGCACACTGCCCGCAAAGCCGGGTTGATCAATGTTATAAACAATCTGAAGCACATCATTGTACCCGTCATTGTCAGGGGAGAATATCTCCGGCTCAAGGGTCACCGGGTCTGAAAGAGCGCCCCATTCGCCATATTGCGAGTTTCTGGCGCCAGGGGTGGCAAAACCGGAGGATTCCGAGGCAGAATGCCAGTTTGCTTCATTGTCTGAAGCGCCTGAGGGATTTATTCTCTCCAGGGAAATCCCTTCAGTATTGTTTAGCAATGGAAAGTGCATCGCTTCGGTGTAATGCATCCGGTCAATGCCATGGCCTCCGGGTTGTTTCAGCACTATTGTGCCTTCGTCATTATCCAGGGCCGGCAATTTGTCAATAACCAGAAATGCCTCCGGTCCGGGATCACGGTAGTACAGGGTTACCTGGCCCGGGTTTACGGTCAGCGCCTTGTAACCTCCGGGTAAAAGGGATGTCCTGAAGGCGCTCAGCGAAACATATTCCGTATCCGGTTGGGGGTATGCGCCATGATCCACCGAACCCACCCACAGTTCACCCAGATCGATGATTTTGTCCGACGGATTGTAAATCTCAATGAAGTCAACCCCTCCGGGCCATGGATTAAACAAAACTTCGTTGATGATGATGTCTCCGGCTTCGGCAACCTCTGCAATACCAAAAACAAAGGGAGTTTGAATGACCGATTCCTCCCCGGTGCAGTTGATCATATTTCCCTGTATTTTAAGGGTGTACAGGGTTTTAGTTGCCATTTCCCGTTCGAATTCAAGCAAAATCCTTTCGGCGCTGCCTGTTGCGGGAAACACCCTGATGGGATTTCCTATTCCCCTGTCCACTTCATACAGGTGATTCACACAGATTCTGCCGGTGTCCATCCTTTCACTGAAAGTGAGTTCAATGGTATTGCTGAGTATGGAAATGATGCTTTTGACCGAAGGGCTGACATCCAGGGTGGATTTTACGGAGTTTTCGGCGCCCGGCGTTCCCCCTTCCCATGCAGCGGAGGCAGTCCAGTTCTCTGCTCCCAGGCAGGGCCGGCCGGGATCAATCATTTCAAGCGACCATCCCCCTTCTTTTTTGATTGCATCCCCGTACCATGAATCGCTGTATGAAACCGAGCACAACACATCGCCTTCCTTGCCGGTAAGAGAAATATCTTCACCGGCGTTGGTAAGCCCCAGACTAGAAAGTCCGATGGTGTTTCCAAAGAGGGTAAAGATACCCGCGGCTTCATTCTCTGTGATGATCACAAATTCATGCGGGCCCAAAATCAGTGAAGGCAGGGATTTTGAGGTATTGCCGATGTTCAGTTTCCAACCTCCGGAGCTGAAAAAGGAAGACGACCGGTTGTACACCTCCAGGTATTCATAAACAGGCAGTCCCCGGGGCGGAGAAGGGTCGGCCATAATCTCGGTGATAACAACCTCAAACGGATGACATTGGCGCGGAACAATCACCTCGTATTCATCTTCAAGAAGAGCTGCCGTTCCGGCGCAATCGAAAAAGGTGCCGTTGAGCGTAAGATGGTAAACATGGTCGGTCTGCAGGCTGTCAAAGATCAGTTTAACCGTCTGGCAGGTCAGGGTGTCCGGGAGGGCTTCGGAAGGATGGCCGGCGCCGTCGGATAAAAAATAGGCGTTGATGTTCGCTAAGGATGAAGGATCCATTTTATGCGTGAACCGGATATTGATGCTGTATTCATCCAAAACTTCAATGCTTTCAATTTCAGGCCATGCAGGCAACTGGGATAAAACGGAGTTCCTTTTTCCGGGGGTTCCTCCTTCATCAGAAATGGACGCTTTCCAGTTTGGGTCGCCCAGGCAGGGGTTGAAAGGGTCGATCTGTTCGAGCGACCAGCCCCCTCCCGCTTTATCCGGATCATGATAACTTTCAGAGGTATACGAAAGGGTAGAGACGGTATTTCCGGATGGATCGTAAAGGAACACTGATCCTTCATTGTTCATGGAAAAACCCGGCAGGCCGCAAACAGGGCCGCAGCCGCTGAAATCATCAATATTTTGTTCGTGAACAATAAGCAAAAAACTGTCGGGCAGTATGATCACCCCGGGCAATGGGATCAGGGAGGATGACAATCCCGGCCGGAGTTTCCATTCAAACAAATTCAGGGTATCGGCGGTGCGGTTGTAGAGCTCCAGGTACTCGGCTTCCGGAAGCCCTTCAGGCGGTGGGTTGATGTCGGTCATGATCTCGTTGATCACTATGTCGCATGGCGAAGCCGGAGAGGGGGGTTCGTAAGTAAAACTGTGGTGCTCTCCCGGCATGGCATTGCCGTATTTATCGCTCACACAGCAGATCGAAAGGTCATAGGCTGCATTGGCGTTGAAGGCGCCCGGGAAAGTAAGCAGTACAGAGGAATAGTTTTCCGGATCCCTGACGGCCAGATGAGGATGACCCATGCCTCCATCCACAAAAAAGTTAGCGGTGTCGGAAGCGGAACCGGCCGTCACCTCTTCACTGAAGGTTAGCTGAAGCGTAGTATCTGTCAAAACAGTGAGCTTTATCAGGGAGGGGGGGAGGGTGTCCACGATCATTCCTCCGGCATAAAGGTCATCGAAATAAAACTTCTGAGCATTGCTTGATGTATATTTACAATATATCCCGAAATACTGGGAAGTTTGCCAGGTGTTGTCCTGGGCAGTCCCTTCGGCTATATAATCATAACCCCCGGTATTGTCGGAGAACAGCGACCAGTTGCCCTGTCCGTCACGTGTGGTCCTGATCCTGAAAACATTGGTGGAATTTCCGGTATATGCATGAATACCTTTTATCAATGGAAAGACCTCTGTGCCGGATTGCCGGGCAAGCATTATGCTGTCGGTGGCGCCTCCGATGCCGATAAAATAGCCGTTGACCGGGCCTTTCAGGTTGATGTTATCGGAAGCAAGATACACCCTGGCAAAGTTGTTGGCAGAAGTGTTAAAGGAGAGTTTCACCCAGAAGTTCCACTCGGTTTGATCCATGGCTGCATTGGGAGCGACCATGGCGGAAGTGTCTGATCCCGGACCGTTGAGTTGCAGGGCGGGTTTCATCTCCGGAGGAATGGCCGAGGAGCCGGTGATCTTGAATTCCACTGTGTCTCCCGACCAGGAAGCCATATTGCCGGAGGAGAAATCCTCCCACACCTGGCTTACGCCCATCAAGGGCAGCAACATAAACAAAAGCAATGATTTATTCATTTTTACTTAATTTTGGCGACTTTCAGGTTTGAGGGTAAAGATATATTTTTTTTCAGACATAAGCGAGTTTCTTTTGAAGATTTATAAAAATTTTGAAGATGTGCCGGCCCTGAAATATGCGGTGGTGACCGTTGGCACCTTTGATGGCCTGCATATTGGTCATCGGCATATCATAACCAGGATGCGCGGAATTGCAGATGAAAAGGGGGGAGAAACCGTGGTGGTTACTTTTTATCCTCACCCCAGGCTGGTTTTATATCCCGACAGCCGCAGCCTGAAGTTTGTCAATACCCGTGAACAGAAGTACGGACTGTTCCGCGAATACGGCATTGATCACCTGGTGGAGATACCCTTTACGAGGGAGTTTGCTGCCAGATCGTCCGAAGAGTTCATCCGGGAGTCGCTGGTCGAAGGATTGAAGGTGAAATCGCTCATCATTGGATACGACCATCATTTTGGAAAAAACAGGGAGGGCAATATCGTTCAGCTCAGGAAATTTGCCGGTCGGTTCGGTTTTTTTGTGGAAGAGATCCCTGCGAAATTCATGGATGGCATTGCCGTTAGTTCTACCCAGATCAGAAATGCCCTTGAAGAGGGTAACCTCGTCCACGCAAACAGGATGTTAGGCTACGAGTTCAGCCTGGCAGGAAAGGTGGTAAAAGGGGACGGGATTGGGCAGGGATTGGGCTTCCCCACAGCCAATATCAAAACCGGAGACGCTGACAAGCTGTTGCCCGGCAACGGGGTGTATGCCTGCCGTGTGAGGTATGAGGGAAAGACTTACCAGGGGATATGCAACATGGGCAGCAGACCTACCCTGGGCAGCGGTGGGTTTTCCATAGAGGTGCATCTTTTTGATTTTGATATGAATATTTATGGAAAAAACCTTACCTTGTTTTTTATTGCGAAGATCAGGGACGAAAAGAAATTTGACAACCTGGAAGAACTGAGGTTGCAAATTGGCAGGGATAAGCTGAAAGCCCTGAAAATATTTGGGGAGATGTAGCGGCTGAGGGTAGTGCACGCCAGGCTTCAATGGGAATTTCGTGATACCGGACAAGGCTATTCAGACATCAATAAATCCTTACTCCTCACATCTGACTCCTGTTTTCTGTGTTCCGGTTTATTCCACCGGCATTTTTCTGATGACCAGTCCTGCTTCCATGATGCCGCGCAGTTCGAGCTTTGTGAATTTATTTTCGATTTCGAAACGGTGAACGCCATGCTCGGTGAAATAATACGATTCCCTGACCGGTATGAGGATGTCGCACAGGTCGCCCATGCAGGAAGAGAGCGGGTTTCCCTCTTTACCGGTAAATTTCAGAACATGGTCTGATGTTCTCATGCTTCCGGAAGGCGTGGTTACAGTGAAGTTGATTTTGAGCTCTTCCAGGTTGAACTCAGGCAGGTGCCTGATATGGATGAAAAGGCTGTATGGGCTTTCGGTGTCTGTAATAACGGTTTCAAATGAGAGGATGTTGAAGCGGTTCCAGGTGAGGTTGTCAAATTTTTTATATTCTTCAAAAATATTTCCCCGGCTGCATGAAAATATAATAAATGGCAAAAGAATCAGGATTCGGCTCTTCATATTTTTCCGGAGTTTTTCAGCCATTTTAAGGCTTCCCTGTGGCTCAGCGGCGCCAGGGGGTGATTTTCGGTAAAACGGACCACCCAGCCGGCATCTGTTTTGGAGTATTCCCTGAGTATCCAGCCGATGGCTTTGTTGATAAAAAACTCCCTGGAACCCTGCAGGTTCATGATCAGCCTTTCAAGCAGCCCGGTGTCAGTGTCTGACTTATAGTGCAACTGGAAAAGCAGGCAGCTTCGCTGAAGCCAGATGTTGCCCGAATCCATCCATTTTGTTATGTATGGTCCTTTGAGTTCAGGATATTTATGAAAGTGAAAGGCAATAAGTTTGCCTGCAATGTAGTCCACGGTATCCCACCAGGATTTTCTCACCACCATTGTTTCAAAAGTGTCAATGAAGTCTCCGGGCAGTTTTTTTCTTCTCATGAACAATATCTCCATCGCAAAGTACTGGAAGTCGCGGTAGGGATTTTCCCAGCATTCTGCAACCATGCTTTTCAGATTTTTGTCATCGGGAAGGCCTTCAGCGGATAAATATTCCCTTGTGATTTCACGTCTTTTCGGTGATTTGATGCCGTAATATTCGTACTGCCCCTTCATATACTTTTTCATGGAGGCGGCATCGACTGTATTTTCCGATGCCCTGAAAGCATTTTCAAGTTTGTTGAGATAGCTGTTCATATTTTATTCACGGATGAACATGATTTTTTCAATCTCCAGTGTATCATTGTTTTCATCAGTAATTCTTGCAAAGTAAGCGCCGCTGGACCCCGCGGCCGGTTCCCACTGAAGGTTCCGGCTTTCCTTTGACAATTTTAGCTGTCCCACCAGGGCGCCCGAAACCTCGTAAAAATCTATGAAGAGGTTTTTTCCCGTCAGGTTTTGAATGTAAACCGCACCGCCTGTAGGATTGGGAAAGAAAAGGACCGCTTTTTCAGAAGCCGCGGTTTTCTCAGATTCTCCCACAAAGGTGTCGTCACAAACGCCAATCACATATTCCCCTTTCTGAAGCTCAACAAAAAGGTTGCCTATCGACCAGATGCCCACTTTTTCAAAGTCAATGAACTGCCAGTTTTTACCCGGCCCTGTTCTGTACAGGATCACCACGGAATCTTCCTCATTGACCAGAAGGCTGTCGTCGAGGAAGCCGTTTTTGTTGTACCAGAACTTACCTGTGGCCGAAAAATCCTGTGGGAAAATGCCATCCACCTTCCAGTATCTGTAGTTGGAAATGGTAAGACCCTGAACGGGACTGGCCGGCGGATCGGGAGGCACCCAGTTGTGCTCCACCCTTACAAAAGCCGAGTCGCCCACCGCATCGGCGATGAGGTCGAAAAAGGTTTCATGGTAATCGTAATTGCCCGCTTCTTTGATTACATGCGAATAGTCGGTGGTGGCATCACAGAGCAGGGCATGGGCATCGCAAAGAACAATGTCGGGTGCAAACGGCGCTTCAATGACCGAACTTCCTGTTGCTCCCGAAAAATGAACGGTGTCAGTGAAGGTGTTCCAGTTGTTGTCCATGAAAGTGAGTTCCACGATGTTGGAATTGCCTGTAAAGGCAGGCCCTTTTCTTTTCTGGCGCATGAATACCTGAACATTGTATGTTTTGGCCTCAGGGCTTACCAGGAAGGAATCCACTGAAAAATGGGGTGTTCCGGAATGGAGTACCCATGAATCGAAGAACCCGGTCATGTCAATGCCCGTATGGCCGGTGAGAAAATCACGAAAATCATAAGAGGAGGCGTAACTGAATTTGAAGTGCTCATTAAAGGCGGTCATGGCGTCGAAGAAAATATCATCGCCAATGTAACCCCTGAGGCTGTGGGCCACTGTGGCACCTTTGTCGTAGGCGCTCATGCCGTAAGTAACCGTTTCGGGGATCTGGTTCAGCGGGAAGTAGCTTCCGTCGCCGCCGGAGGTGTGGCAAAGCTGAAGAACATCGGCATGCTTGTCGCGGATAAAGTCGTCATATTGCTGGCGGTTGTAAAGAAATTCACGGTAGATGGCTTCGCAGAAAACCGCCCATCCTTCATTGATCCACATCTCGCCTGCATTGGCACAGGTGACGTTGTCGCCGAACCACATGTGGGAAAGTTCATGGGCGTACAGACTTTCGTAGGTGGTGGAGTTGTCGATGCAGAAATTGGGGTATGCAATGTTGGTGGCGTGTTCCATGGCGCCGATGGCCGTGCCTACATATCCGATCCTTTCGAAGGGATAAGGCCCGAATTTGTCCTCGAAGATGGCCGTGATCTCTTTCAGATGAAGGAATGATCCCGGAACTTTGATGGAATCCTGCGGCCTCACATATATCTCAATGGGCACATCGCCGCTGATTCCGTTGTAAACATCGGTAACTGCCGCATAATCGCCCACGGCTACGGAGGCTAAGTAAGTGGGGATTGCATTTGCCAGGCTCCAGTGCCAGGTAATGGTGCCGTTGCCGTTATTCACGGAATTCACAAGTGTGCCTCCGCAAACAGCCATTTTGTTGTCCTGGGTAGTTACATATAAATCGTATGTGGCCATGTCGTGAAAATCATCAATGCATGGGAACCATGTTTTGCCAAGATTATGTGGGATGGATACAAACCCGACTCCCAGATTGAAGGCATATTCACCCGACCAGTGGAATCCTCCCCAGTCTTCATGAAAAGGCTGTCCGTGATAATCCACCTCCACCATGGCCGTTTGACCGGTGTTAAGCGGGGCCTGCAATGTTATTTCAATGATATAGCCCTGATGGGTGAATGAATGATTTGTCCCGTTTACTTTTACGGCATCCACGGTAAGGTCAAGCAGTTCAAGTTTCAGGAAACCCAGGTTGTTTACCTTGCTTTCCACCTGCAGTTCAGCGCTTCCGGTGATGGTTTTTCCTGTGAAATCAAGCACATCCAGAAAAAGGTTGTAATGGATCACATCCAGAGTGTCGCTGAAGGCCGATTTTCCGAAAACGGTTTTGTGGTTACAGCGATCATCCTCCTGTGTCAGGGAGGGAAATGCCATAGTGATGACAAGGGCCAGAGAAAGAATAGTTTTCATTATGTAAATGTTTTTGTTTGCATATAAAATTTTCCTGTCAGGTTTTCCCCGTCAAACTCAGCGTAGGAGAAATACCGGATCCAGTCGCCCAGGCTAATATACACAGATTTTTCGTTAAGGTTTATTATAGCAGGCTTGTGGATGTGTCCAAAAATAAAAAAGTCAATGTCGGGTTGGGATTGCAGGATGGAATGGCAAAATCCTGTAAGTCTTTTGATCCCCTCCCCGTTGGTTTTTTCGATTCCATGATTCTCGTGGCTCAGGCGGCTTTTTCCGGAAAAGAAATATCCCAGCATGGAGCCGATGTCAGGATGCAGCCATCGGAACAACCACTGGTTGATTTTGTTCCTGAAAACTTTTTTTATGAATTTATACCCCTTATCGCCTTTGCCCAGTCCGTCGCCGTGCGCAAGGAAAAACTTTTTGTTGCCGATGGTTTTTACCTGGCTGTCTGAAATGATTTCAATATTGAGTTCCTCTTTAAGATAACTGAAAGCCCAGACATCGTGGTTGCCCCTGAAAAAGAAAACCGGGATGCCGGCATCGGTGATTTCGGCCAACTTGCCCATCAGGCGGGTGTAGCCTTTGGGGATAACGGTTTTATATTCAAACCAGAATTCGAACAGGTCGCCCATAAGATAAATCTCAGCCGCATTGTTTTTCACCTCATCGAGCCATTGCACAAACAGCCTTTCCCGTTCCAGGCTTTTCTGCCTGTCGGGGACTCCGAAATGGCTGTCGGAAACAAAATAGACTTTTTTATCAAATCCCTGATTTACCAAAATAAAAAATTACTGTAGTGAACGCTCAAAAGTAAAAAAAATCAATGAAAAAGCAGGACAGAGCAGAGATTATCTTCCACATGGTCAGGGTTTCGACCGCGAGATTTGTTTATGAATGCCCATCAGTTCAGGCAGTGCGGCAGAGCCATACCAGGGGTGGAGTTCCATGACAAGGCGGCCCGAAATCACGGCAGGATCTGTGGCGGTAAGCTTTTCTGCCTCTTCCGTTGAACTCGTGTTAAAAACATAAAAACCGCGTATCTCCCCCTGATCAAGGAAAGGTCCGGCCAGGACAAGCATCCCTTCTTCCGCCAGGCGGTTGATGTTGTCGAGGTGGGCCCTCTGGATACGGGCGGCTTCATCAGGGTCATGGCTTCTGTCAGGGCCTGCTTTCAGAAATGCCATGATGTAGGTTTTCATCCCGTAATCATCGGCTCCCAGCCTCTGTGCCAGCAGGGAATCGTATTCAGATGTATTCTTCTCTTTGATCTGTTCCGTGGTTTCAGGTTTGTTTATACAGGCCTGGAACAGGAACGAAAGAAAAAGGACGCAGGGGATCAGTGGGGTAAACTTATTCATAACGGTTTGCGGCTTGGCGAAGGTGGCGATTTTCAGCACAAACTTCATACGAAGCACTAATGTTTATATACCCACAAAACTGTCCTACGAACCACTGAACCGCCAATTTCTTAAACCCGCTGTTACAGGCTGGCGTTCTTGTCGGCCGTGTCTTGCAACCATTGTCAGCATTGAGTTTTGCAGTCATTGTCAAGGTGCGTTTTTGTGACGGGTTGTGCGTTAGCGTTTTTATAATTTTTAGAAGGGGAGATTTAAAAAAATAATTCTTCTCGGGCTGGAGAGTTTCAAGCTCTTTTGCAATTTTTGGTTTGTGCGGCTGCCTTGTGCGAATTGCAAATGTGCTTGGAACTGTGGGTAGATTTTTCATTTTAGTAATATTCAATTGTTCTGTCGTAAAAATATATTGGCTCTCCGTCATTCATCATTACCTGATTTATCCAATGTCCTTTCTCGTTCAAAGTAAATGAATATTCTCTCAGGTAACTGCTGTCTTTTGATTTGCAATTATAACCCGATGTCAGTCCGTTTTTGAATGGAAGAAACTCATACACTCCGTCCGGCTGTCCGTGTTCGTCTAAGGAGATTTCTTTTACAAGGTTGTCGTCTTTATCATATTCGTTTTTGTTCCAGTAAACCAATTCATCTTCGTTGCGGATTGCTTTTTCTTCCGTTACCCTTTTCTTGCTGTCGTAAGTGAGGTAAAGCGTATGTTCATCTTCTTCCTCATCATCACTGGACATAAAAATTTCTTCCTTGCTGTCGGTGTATGTGTGAATGTGCTCCTCCGTTACATCATATCCTAAATTGTAATAGAATGAACGAACCGTTTCTGTTTCAATTCTTCCTTTCTCGTCATACTCAAATTCACTGAGAGAAATTAATTCATTTGTTTCTGAAAGCAGTTTCATTATTGAAATTAAAGTTCCTTTTTGGTTATAACCGTAAATCACTTTAAAGTTTTTATTTTTCTCTGTATGAACGCTGTGAAGCAAAAGCCCTTTGCGGTTGAAAAATAAATCAGAATTGCCGTGTGATTTCTCTAATTTCAAATCAATTGGTTCCTTCACAATTTTAGGATAGCTGCTGCGAACGGAAATTTTCTTTATTCCCTTTTCGTATTGTGAATTGTATTTCTCAAACTCGTTCAGAAACATTTCATTCAACTTTTATTTTCTCATACTCCTCCTCGCTCAACCAAAAATCCTTATCAATTATTTTCACTTCATCATAAGTGAGTTCATAAAGCTTGTAAACCAACAAATCAATTTCACGCTCTAAGGCAGTGGTGTCTTGTTTGTTTTCTTTGCGTTTTAGGATTTCATCTACCAACTTTTCTATTTGTTCTTCAGATTTACTTAAAGGGTTTTTCGGAATTGGAAATTGCTTGGTATTAGCAATAAGAATTTTTTGAAAAATCTCTTTCTCCTTGTCTAAAAACCTATTTGCATGATAGAACTTAATCAATTCAGAATTGAGCAGTGCCAAAATGAATTTGGTTTCACTTGTGTTTTTCTTTCTTGAAATAACTCCGAAACCAATTTGAGTAAAGTATAATTCTTCCTCAGTATAACCAGCATAGATTTTGAAATCTGGTTTACCAGCAACAATTTGTCTAACAATTACTCTTGGTTCTTTGAAGAATTTTATCTCTCGTGGTGCTCCAAGCCAATTGCCATATTTTAGAAACTCATCAATCGGAGAATTTTCAACAATGAATTTGTGAATGTTTTTACCACTAATTAGCGGAACATATTTATTGTTGAGTTTCTTTTCAGAATGAAAAATTCTATTCTCTATATCTTCTTTTGAATGTCCTTTGTATTTATCGTAAGGTGTTATACCCAAAGAGAAATCAGCAATATCCTTTAGAATTTTACCAGTGCTTTCAATTTTTCTTAATACGAATTCAGTGTTATCGTCTGAAAAAATATTGAATCGAACATCCTTGTCCTTTTCCCAATCTTCCCTTGTGAAGTTTATGTATTCAAGATTGTTGAAGTTTACATTTTCACCATTGTCAAAATATCTTGTTTTGATAGTTTTTTCATTATTCCCTTTTTCTGCTTGTAAAATGATTGTCTCAACGATTGCTTCAAAAACATTATCAGGCAACTTGATAACTTGCTTTAAGTTTTGAATAAGATGCTTTCTTAGTAACTGATAAGATTCATTAACCAGTATTGAATTTGGAATGATGAAAATTATATTGCCATCTTTTGAAAGCAATGAATACCCCTTCTCAATAAATACTGCATAGAGATTGATTCGTTTTTGTGTTGTCTTAAATGTTTTGAAAAACTCTCTTACAATTTCGGGCGGTAAACTTTTAATATCAACATAAGGCGGATTCCCAATCACCACATCAAAACCCTCACGGATACCAAACATCCATGCAGGAGAAAAGAAAGAAGATGGATGGCTGTCGTTAAAGGGGTTCCATTGTTTAATTTTTAATGCAATTTGTTTTAATTTTTCATCCTGAAATGCCCCCGCTTCTGATACGCCGCTTCTGTTATCATCTTCTTCTCCTAATATGTCGGAAATGATTTTTGCACGGGTTTCTAAAAATTGGTGTTTTACTTTTTCTTTGTCCACCGAAGTAAGTTCGGGCATAAAATATTCTTTACGTATGCTTTGCAATTCCTGCAATTTCTTAATCAAAGCACCGGCAAAACCTCCGTACAAACTGTTGTTAGCTTCCTGCAGGTAGGCATCCAATCCCAAATCAATCAAACTGTTTGCACACACGAATTTAAAATCGAGATTTGGCAATGGCTTTACGCCGAAATTGTGTTTGGGGTCGTTGGGTTTATAATCTTCTTCCAATACCAAACTCAACCAAGCCCTTAATCGTGCTATCTCAATTGCCATTGGCATTATATCCACGCCATAAATGTTTTGGCTCAGTATGTCTTTCTTTAATTCGTAGCTGCTTTTTACTGTTCCCAATACTTCATTCAACTCTACCAACTTATGTAATATTCCCATCGGAAAAGCGCCACTACCGCAAGCAGGATCGAGAATTTTTATTTGCTCTAAAAAGCCAAGCAATAAGGTTTTATCATCTTTCTTTAAATGTACTGCATCTGGGTTGTTGGCAAATAACGGTTCAAGGGCTTTTTCTATCTTCTGTTTGTCTTCAGGTTTCAGCTGATATCTTTTAATCTCAATAGACAATTGCTGAGGTTTTTTGTAGCCAAAGATATCACCAATTGGTTCGGGATTGTTGATCTGATTCGTTTTCTCTACTTCAATATGCTGTTCCCATTGTGTTTGCAGATATGCTTTTATGCTTTCATTAACCATGTAGTCCACAATTTCCCGTGGAGTATAGAATGCTCCAAATGCCTTGCGCTGGTTGGCTAACTTTTCGGTTTCTTCGTTTTGGCTTGCCAAAAGGTTTTCAAAAATGCGGCCCAACATTTCGGGGTCAACAGCTACTTGTTGGTATTGGCTGCTACTTTCATCAACGGTAAAATCGTAACTCTCTAAGATTTCTACAAAAGGCATAAGCCAAGCATCCAATTTAAGTTTGGTAAAGAGTTTATCTTCTTCGCTTTCGTCAAATAAACCACCATTGAGGTAAGGTATTTTTTCAAACAGTTTGTCAAGTTTTTGAGGGTTTCTATCCTGAACTTTTGTATTCAGCGTTTCGAAAAACAATTTCAGCAAAACATTTTGATAATAGTTTTCTGTTTTCTCAATTGTTACTTTGCTTATCAGCGAATGAGGAATAATTCCTTTCTCTTTTAAAAACCAGCAGAAAATATATCTGCCAATTAAACGAACCGTAAATTGTTTTACCTGATTGTCAGTTGCTGTAACGCCTGTGCTGAGTGTAATTGAAGCATATTGTGTTTTTACAATACCTAAGAGTGCATCAAAGCGTTCTTTAATCTGTTTGTAAAATTCTTTGTTTACTTCTTTTATGTCGAGCGATTTCCAAAGCAGGTCGGCAATTTCGGGTTTCGATTTTGTGCCAATACTCTGCCACAACTGAATAATTTTATTGTATTGGGTATTGGTTAATCGGTTGCGAAACGTAACAATTCTTTTCTGCTCGCCTTGATTAAAAATTAAAACCAACTTGTCGTAATCGGGTGTTGTTACAAAGTGAATGAAGTAAGGTTGAGCAGGCACATATTGCTCACGCCCCGGAATATTTATAATGCCTTTTATGGATGCTTGAAAACTGGTAAGTCCCGGGTCATTATCTACCAGCTGGCTGATGTACTCTTTTTTCAACTTTTTAAGTACTGCAAAACGCACACGAATGTTTTGATTTTCGGCTGACAGGCGATATAACTGCGGCTGCACAGTTTGTGGTACAGTTGCGAGAAAATCTTTCAATTTTTGTGTTTGCGGCGAGAGCAGTTGTGGTTTGTTTGCAGCGTTGGGCTCAATGTTCATCCATTGCAACAAGCTAAAAGAAAAGTCAAGGATATTTTCTCTTGAGGGGTTATCCGCGAGACTTGAAAGGATTTTATTTATGTCGATAATTGTCATGCAAATATTTGTAAAATTTCACTTAGTGGTGCTTTCTCTGTTTTTTCTTCGGGTTTGTATTGATTGGCCAAAGAAATAAATTGTTCGATTATTTCAGTGCTCACATGTGCATTTCTGCGAATAAGGCGGTTTATTATCCTTACCAATTTCATGCTTTCTTTGTTGATATACGCGTTTTGTGAATGATTAATACAGTTTTCCACTTTATCAATTTCTGCAAACGGATACAAGTATTCTATCATTTTGTTTTTCAGAAATGCGATAGCTGCCTGTTGTGGTTGGTTGTATCGCACCTGAAATTCTTCTTCTGAAAATTGGTAACGGTCAATGAAATCTAAAATGTATGCTTCGGTTTCAGGTTTATTTTTAAACTTGTCGGCAAAGCGTTCATTCTGTTCACTTGTTGCCTTGATAGATAATAGTCCTTCTGCGTTTGTATAGAGTTCACCGATTTTGTCTTTGCTGAACGCAACAAAATAACCTGCTTCAAAAGTTGCATCTTCACCTGCGGCTAGGTGTGCAAGGTGAACAAAGTCATCATCTTCCTTTCGCATTTGCACTTTGCCCCATTTTCCTTTCGGCAAATTTTTTATTTGCTCTTTGTAGTCCGAAGTGAAAACTTCGTTGCGGTCAAAAGCCCTGAGGTCATCCATAAATAAATCTTCTGCTGCAAGCAATTCAGATGTTTCAAATATTTTTTGAAACGCTGCCAGGCGTTTCTTTTCATCACGGCTGTAAAGGTCTTCGGTAAAATCTTGCGGTGTCGGGTCTTCATCCAAAATAGATTGGTCTGTTCCAACTGTGTAGCGTATCAAATCAATTTTGGCTTGCAGTTTTCTCACCAACTGCAAATAATTTTCCAACTGTTCTTCGGGTCTGAAATTGTAAATAAAAATTTCTTCGTGAACTGTTCCCAAACGGTTTATTCTTCCGTTGCGTTGTATCATGCGAACTGGATTCCAATGCAAATCATAATTCACAATCATTCCGCAATCCTGCAAGTTTTGTCCTTCCGAAAGTTTGTCAGTGGCAATCAGAAAATCAATTTCTTTTTCTCCGTCTTTCAGATTGTATTTTTTTGAAACGGGTGCAAAGCGTTTTGCATAATCTTCAATCTCACCTTTTGAACCCAATGCAAATTCAATATTTTTTTTCTTCACCAAATACTGCGGAAGATTAGCTTCCAAATATTTCAGTGAATCGGCAAAGTAGGTGAACACCAAAACTTTTCTGTCCTCATTCTGATTTAAGTGTTTTGCCAATACTTGAATTTTATCATCCTTCTTTAGCAGTAACGCAAGTTGCTGTTTCAAAATGCCAACAACAGAAAGGTCTTTCTTAATGTCTGCTTTCAATTGCTCTACATTGAAAATTCCTTCGTCTGCAATGATGGTTGAAAATTCTTCTTCTGTCTGCTCAAAACTTTCTATGTCAAAATCCAATTCATCTTCGTCTGAGTTCTGTTCGTTGTAAGCATCAATGGCTTTATTCAAAGCAGAAATATTTTTTACGGAAATAATTTTATTGTATTTCTCCAACTTCTCCTGAAAGTCCTTCAACTTTCTTTCGTAACTGTCAATTGATTTATTGATGGAGTAAAGAGAAGATTCAAGCCGTTTTAAAAATACTGTTCTAAAAATTCCGTATATACCAATTTGTCTGCTCAACTCACGGTTTTCGTCTGCGTTCAATTCTAATTCACCTCTCTTTCTTCCGTAGTAAGCATGGCGGTAAATATTGTATCGGTAGCAGGGAAAACCTAAACTCAATAAAGCAGTGTAAATAATTTCAAGAGATGATTGAATTGGTTTATCTCTTTCGGTGTAATGTTCAAACAGGTCGAGCGGATGGGCTAAATATTCCAACTCTGCCAAACTGTTTATCACATAATTGAATGCTCTTGTCAACTCTGCGTTTTGCTCTGCACTTTTCAGCAATAGTGTTTTATACTGATTCGGAACCTCATACTCCAAATTTTCAGGATAGGATTTCGGAAACTTTTGCAGTTTGCCGTTTATCTCCAAACCATCGGGATATTCTTTTTCAATTCCCTGCCGTGTTCGTCTTACAATAAAGCGATTGAGCAACGGCGTAAGTTGTTCTTTGATTTGCTGGTAATTGATGAAACCGCTATCATGAATTTGTTTTCTCATGTCGGTTTGCAAAAGTTCCAACCGTTCTTTCAGTGTAAAATATTTTTGTCTGATGCGGTCATAAAACCTGCCAAGTCTTGCCAAATCACCACCAGAAGCCATTTCAATCTGCCTTGTCAAATCGGATAACTGGTTGTTTATGGGGGTAGCTGTAACGAGCAATGTTTTTGCATTCGCATTTTCCATTCTCCATTCTGTAAAGATTTTCCAACGTTCGCCAGCATCATTTCTAAGGTTATGACTTTCATCAAAAACAAAAAGTCCAACTGCTGTAGATTTGAAGTTTTCTCTTACATCTTTCACTCGATTTGTGTCTTGTAGAGAAAGAATTTGCGGTGGAAATGGAAATTTAAAATCATCAAATGCTTTTTCCCACTGGCTTCTAAGACCTGCTGGTGCAACAATAACAACCCTTTGCATTTTTGCAGGATTGAACATGTAATACTCAATCACTTTAATAGCAGTGTAAGTTTTTCCCAAACCAACAGAATCGGATAGCATGGCGACACCTTGTCTTTCCAACTTCTTTATTAAACTGTTTGCATTTTGAATTTGAAATTTCAGCAGTTGCGGTTTGCCCGATGTCGGGTCGTCAATATCAACTTTGTTTTCTTTCTCATCTAGTAAGTCCTGTCCGTAAATGCGATACAGAGCATGTATATACATTTCATATGCACTAAAACAAATTCCACCGTGCTTGCTCAATTCTAAAATTTCTTCTTTAAAAGTTTTTGACCAGTCAACACTATCATTCCAAAGTTCTTCAAACCATGTTCGATGTGAAGGATGTTGTGTCAAATTTTTACGAAGAAAATTTACAGTTGCATTGTTGTCCTCAAACTGATTCAATTCAAGATTACCAAACATTCCCTGCTTAGTGAAATTGGAACTGCCAATAATGCCAACGGCATTTTCGGAATCAGTTCCAAAAATGTAGCACTTAGCATGAAGGAAGTTTTTTTTGTAAACTTTGATTTGAATTTTTCCTGTGTTGGTTTCATTCATATATTTACCCAACAAGTCAGCAACTTTTTGAAATTCCTCTTTTAGTTGCAAGTCCTCTAAATCTTTCTTCAAATACTTTTCAGGAAAGTCGGGGTCTTGTTGTGCAGGTTTCTTTACCTGATATGCTTTCACTGATGGTTCTTCGCCAAGCAACAAACGAAAAGAAATATTTTCCCTTTCTAAAAACTGAGCAAGTTCAGGAAGTATTTCAACCATTCCTGGCAAATCCCAATAACCAGTTGCAACGGAAATTTGAGAATAAGAATTGTCGTTAATCAACTCTTTCAGCACGCTTCCAAGCTGATATTCGTTTGAGGAATTGTCTATGAGTTTTATTCCCTTTTTCATTTAATTAATTTTCTATTGGCAATTTTCATTGCCCCATAAGCAATTTTTGGTTCTTCTACTATTGTTGATTCAATTCTGTCAGCCAGCCAAAGAGTTAATAGTTCCTCCTCGTTTGCTTTTAGAAATTTGGCAATTTTAATAACCTGCTGTTTTGAAGCATTTCGCTCTCCTCGTTCAATCTTACTCATTAAAGCAGTGTCAACTTCAAGCTGTGCTGCAACCTGTCGCAAGAGAAGGTTTTGCTTCTCTCTCAGTTCTCTGATTTTCTGTCCTAAATGGCTCAACTTATTAGTATTTAGTTTGGCTTGTCAAATTTTGTCAAATGTAAGTATTATTTCTGAATCCTATACAAAATGTGCCAAATGCGGGTGGGCTTATTTTTTTAAATGTGCGGTGGGAAAAATTTTAAAAACTCTTGGGTCGGCTTGAGTGTCGGCAAGGTCGGTCTGTGTCAAGATGCAATGAACTGTCTGCCATGTCAAAGTCCGCTTACTTTTTTGGTTGCAATGTCGCCCTATTTTTAGTCGGAATTGTCAAGGTTGCACGGTCGTCCTACGCTTGCCTGTAACACTTGATTTATTGAGGCTTCAAAGTTACGGATTGTTATGCATTGCTGCAAAATCCCTTTATCTTTGCATTTGCCGCCACCTGTAGGAAACAGTAGCAACAAACTGACTCCAAAGGAGTCGAACATCATTACATGATTATGTCAACCTATACTCAAATTTACATACAAACCGTGTTTGCCGTGATGGGCAGAGAGAGCCTTATCCTTCCCCAATGGGAAGAACGTCTGCATAAATACCTTACGGGTATTGTTCAAAACAAAGAACAAAAAATGCCCGCTATAAACGGTATGCCTGACCATGTACATTTCCTTGATGAATATATCGGCTTTCTAAAAAAATATAGTTCGATGCCTTCGGCATCGCGGTTTATTTACGGATTTATTTCTATAAAGGTTTAATCCCTTTGGGATTATTTAAACAAAGCATAATTATATGAGTGACAATAACACATCAGCAATAGCCGGTAAGGTTTGGAGCTTCTGCAATTCATTCAGGATATTGTTTATTGTACTTCTCACCCTTTCAGGCTTTCTGACTCCCGGCCAGGGCTTCGGGCAGAAAAAAATTTTACTGGAGCGCACCGGCCGGTTCAAACACTATTTTTACGAAATCAATGATCCGGTCAGGCTGAAAATTGCCGACAGTTCCGGGTTGCTCAGGGGTAAGATCACATGGATATCCGATTCTTCCCTTATCATCAACGGGGAATACGAAGTGGCAATCCGTGCCATCGATTATGTGTCGAAGCCGCGCTGGGGATTCCTTTTCCTGCAGGAGGTTTTTCTCAAGGCGGGAATTCCCTTTTTGCTGATCAGCGGGATCAACCGGGCCATCAACCATGAATACCCTGTTGTTGACGAATTCACCGTTTATGTGGGCGGAGGGCTCACCCTCGCAGGCATTCTGATCATACCGTTGACCCACAGGAAAATCCGCCCCGGGAAATCAGGATGGCAGCTAAAAGTCCTTGATTTTGAAACTTTTCGTTGAATTGCCTGATTTACAGATCCGAAGTTTCGATCATTTCCCGGATCAGCCGGGTCATGTTGGGTTCCACAAGACCGGCTGCATCAATGACATCCTCATGGGTGATCTCAACGATTTTCCCCTCTACACCCAGGTCGGAAATCACCGATACGGCAAAGCAGGGAAGGTCCATGTGCCGCGCTGCTATGGCTTCCGGAACAGTAGACATGCCCACGGCATCGGCCCCGATGATCCGGATGTATTTATACTCTGACGGCGTTTCGAAGGTGGGACCGGTCACTGCCGCATACACTCCAACCTGAAATTTCATTCCGTGATGCCTTGCTATTTTGGCGGCAAGCCGTATCATTTTTTTATCATAGGGCTCACTCATATCAGGGAAACGCGGCCCAAGGGAAGTGTCGTTTTTCCCGATAAGGGGGTTGTTTCCCATGAGGTTGATGTGGTCTCTGATGATCATCATGTCGCCGATGTTGTAATCGGGATTAACCCCTCCGGCAGCATTGGAAAGCATTAGAAGCCTGATGCCCAGAAGTTTCATCACCTTGATCGGGAAAGTCACCTCCTGCATACTGTATCCTTCATAATAATGAAAACGCCCCTGCATCGCCACCACGTTTTTGCCTCCCAGCATGCCGAAAATAAGCTGCCCTTTGTGGCCCTTCACCGTGGATACAGGAAAGTTCGGGATGTCTGAGTAGTGCAGGGTATTTTTGATTTCCATCTCATTCACCAGGCCGCCGAGCCCTGTTCCCAGCACAATTCCCGCCACCGGCTCACCGTCTGTTCTCTGCCTGATGTAATCAACCGTTTCTTTGATTTTTTCCAACATAATCTGTTATTTTATTATTGAATTTTTCTTCGTCATCTATATTGAATTTCACTTCTACAGGAACATAAGCCAGCGGAAGGCGTCTGATCAGATCCGACAGTTCCGGGGCCATGAACCGCATGGCGTCCTTTTCCGTGGTAATGACTGCATTTTGTCCGGCAGGAAGCGCAAGAAAGCCTGCCTCAATCCTGTTAAGGTCATCGGGCGTAAACCTGTGATGATCACGGAAGGGAATGTGAATCAGATGATTACAATGGCTTTCAAGGTGTTTTTTCATGGGTTGGGGGTGGGCAATGCCCGTTACCATTAGGATGGAGTCGTAATGTGTTCCGGCCGGCTGAAATCCGCTGCCCGGCACGGGTTCAAGGCCCCTGTATTCAAAGCTGGAAAAAAACAAAGATTGGCGCCTGCGCGGCCTGATCTGTCCGGCGATCTTCACCCTTTCTTCATCAGTGAGTTCAAGGGGGGCTTTTGTTACCACGATGATGTCTGCCCTTTTTGCCCCGCAACGGAACTCTCTGAGCCGTCCTGCAGGAATGAGGCAGTCGTTGACATACAGATCGTTGTAGCATGTTAGCAACACCGAAAGTCCGGGTTTCACATGCCTGTGCTGGTAGGCATCATCCAGGATAACCGCCTCTGTTTCAGGTCTCTCAACTAACAAAGCGGCGATTCCCTCCGCACGCTTTTCACAAACGGCAACCGAAATCCCGGGAAACCGCTTTTTATATTGCAATGGTTCGTCACCGATATCCACCACGGTTGAGTTTTCCGATGCCAGAACAAAACCCCTGCTTTTCCTTTTGTATCCGCGGCTTACCACCGCCGTTTTTTTTTCATCTTTCAAAAGCCTGACAATATAGTTTACGTGCGGCGTTTTGCCGGTGCCACCCATGTTCAGGTTCCCGACAGAAATGACAGGCAGGCCGAAGGTTTTCTGCGGCAGTACGCCTGAGTCGAACAGCACGTTTCTTAACCATGCCCCGGTTCCGTAAAGAACAGCCAGAGGCGCTAATAATATTTTGACTAATTTCACAAACTAAAAGTATAAAGATTTTCATTGACAGGCTTAATGCCGGATAATTTTTCGCCGATTGATGGATCTGTAATACATAACAGTATGAAAATCAGGGATATAATTGATGTAATTGAGCAGTTTGCCCCGCCGGTACTGCAGGAAGCCTATGACAATTCAGGGCTCCAGGTGGGAGATCCCGAAGCCGGGACCGGCGCTGTGCTTGTTTCACTGGATATCACGGAAAGCGTTATAGCAGAAGCGGAAGAGACGGGTTGCAGGCTGATTGTTTCACACCATCCGGTCATTTTCAAAGAGGTCAAATCCCTTACCGGAAGGACGGAAACCGGGCGTATAGTGATCCGCGCGATAAAATCGGGGGTCAGCCTTTACTCCGTACATACCAACCTTGACAATATACGCGGGGGGGTCAACGACATTTTATGTAAAAAGATCGGGCTGACGGATTGCCGCATTCTCCTTCCGGGAAAGGGATTGCTGAAGAAGCTGGTGACATTTTGCCCCGAGAGTGAAGCGGAAAAGGTAAGGGAAGCGCTTTTTAGAGCCGGCGCCGGGCATATAGGCAATTACGACAGTTGCAGTTTTAGCGCACACGGACAGGGCACTTTCCGGGGTTCAGACGAAACCCATCCCTGGGTGGGGATTCCGGGAAAACTGCATTACGAAAATGAGGTGCGCATCGAAACCATTTACCCTCTCTGGGTTGAGGGCAGGGTGCTGGATGCATTGTTTTCTTCGCACCCATACGAGGAGGTGGCTTACGATATATATTCCCTGGAAAATGAATTTGCCGGGGCCGGCAGCGGGATGACAGGACTGCTTGCTGAGGAAGAAAGCGAGGAGGGTTTTCTGGAAAGGATCAAAACGCTGAGTGGGGCTGCTGTGGTGAGGCATTCGCCACTGTTGCACAGAAAAATCAGGAAAGTAGCTGTATGCGGGGGTTCAGGCAGTTTCCTGATCGGGAGCGCTAAAAGGGTGGGGGCAGATGTTTTCGTTACCGGCGACATCAAATACCATGATTTTTACCAGGCCGAAGGGAAAATACTGCTGGCCGACCTTGGCCATTATGAAACAGAACATTTTGCAAAAGAATTAATTGCAAATGTGATTCTTAAAAAATTTCCTAATTTTGCAGTCCGGTTGGCAAAAAACGATGTAAACCCGGTCAGATACCTCTAATTTTAAATGTTACATGAGTATGAGCAAGAAAATCACTGAAAAGGAAATAGCAGCCACCAAAAATCAGGCACAGAAAACGGAAGAAGAAGAAGTGACTGTGCAGAAGAAACTCATTTCACTCTATGCCCTGCAACAGATCAACTCTCAGATCGACAGGATCAGGATCATCCGTGGTGAACTCCCGCTGGAAGTGCAGGATCTGGAAGATGAGATCGAAGGCCTGGAAACCCGAATTGCAAATTTCCTTTCAGAGGCCGAAAGCCTGAAAAAGCAGATCATTGACAAAAAAGCCTCCATCAAGGACAGTGAAGCGCTGATCAAGAAATACGAGGCACAGCAAATGAATGTGAGAAACAACAGGGAATATGATTCACTTTCCAAAGAAATTGAATATCAAACCCTTGAAATACAGCTTTCGGAAAAAAGGATCAATGAATACAACGACAGTCTTGAGGCCATAAAAGTGGAAGTGGGTAAATCGAAGACCATCCTTGATGAAAGGAAAAATGACCTTGAGGTAAAAAAGTCTGAGCTCAATGACATAGTGGCAGAAACGGAAAAAGAGGAGAATGATCTGATTGAAAAATCCAAAGAATATCAGCAATTCATTGAAGACAGACTGATCACAGCCTATGACAGGATCAGGACAAATGCCAGAAACGGCCTGGCTGTCGTTTTGATCGAAAGGGATGCCTGCGGGGGCTGTTTCAATAAAATCCCTCCCCAGCACCAGCTCGATATCAGAATGCATAAAAAAATCATTGTTTGCGAATATTGCGGCAGGATCCTTGTCGATAAGGAACTGTCCCTTTTATATAAAGAATAGACGGGTTTATTCTCTGTCAAAATTCTTTTCATGTTAAAAGCACTGGTTGTTTTATCCGGATTCCTTTTTTCAGCCTTAGTTCAGGGACAATACTCCTATGATTTTAATGAACGTTGCATCCATGCGTATGAAAGTATCCTCTCCCTTCGCTTTGAGGAGGGCAACCGGCTCATAAAGCTTGAGCAGGAGCAGAACCCCGGAAACAACATCCCTTATTTGCTTGAAAATTACCGTATATTCCTCACCCTCGCCATTGGTGAGAACGAAAAGGATTATAACCTGCTGAAGCAAAGAAAGGATGTGATTTTTTCAAGGCTGAAAAACGGTGATAAAACTTCACCCTATTATAATTACTGCCTGGCAGAAGCGTACCTGCAGTGGGCCGTGGCAAGGATAAAGTTTGGCGATTATATTTCTGCCTTGCAGGACATCAACAGGGCATACCGTTTATTGGTACAAAACCATGAAAAATTTCCCGGATTTATGCTCAATATGATAGACCTGGGAGTGTTGCATACCATGATCGGCACCATCCCCGATAACTATGGCTGGATAAAGGGAATACTTGGCATTGAAGGTACAGTGGAACAGGGAGTAGACGAATTGTTTACCGTTCTTGAGGTTTCTATGAGCGATCCTGAATATGCCCACCTGAAGGCCGAATGCCTTTTTTATCTGGCTTTCATACAGTTGAACCTGATGTCGGAAAAAAGCAAAGCCCTGAAATATGCGGATTACTTTACCGCCTATTATGATCTGAAAACAAGTCCGCTGGTGGTATATTCGGTGGCACGGATTTACATGAATAACGGGTTGAACGCAAAAGCACTGGATGTTCTTCTTTCACGGCCCACCGGGGAAAACTATTATCCTTTCCATTACTTAGACTATCTTACAGGGGTGGCCAAACTGAACCATCTTGAACCTGATGCCGTCATTTATCTTCTGAGGTATGTCATTAATTTCGGCGGAATCAATTACATCAAATCGGCGTATCAGAAAATTGCATGGTTTTATCTCATTGAGGGTGACACAGCCAATTATCATGAATATATGAAAAAGGTGCTCCGTTTTGGCGGAAAAATGACCGACTCGGACAAGCAGGCTGAACGGGAGGCGGAGAAAGGCCTGATGCCCAATGTGGTTCTTTTGAAAGCACGGCTTTTGTTCGACGGAGGTTATTACCCCGAAGCTGAAAAGGAGTTGCTGACAAGCCACCTTTATCTCACGGGTGAACGTGATTCCCTTGAGATGTATTACCGGCTGGGGCGAATTTATCATGGATGGGGAAAGACCGGGCAGGCGGTGAAGTATTATGAAACCGCCATAATGGATGGGGCGGCATCGGAATACTATTATGCAGCCAACGCTGCCCTTCAACTGGGTCTGATTCATGAGGAAGGCAGAAATTATGAAAAGGCCCTGTATTACTACAAAGCCGCTCAGAACATGAAAAACGAAGAGTACAGAAACAGCATCAGCCAGAAAGCCAAAGCCGGCATCGACCGCATTGAAAACAGAAGAAACCGTTAGCCGTTTTCTAAATATTTCCTGCCGTATACAATAAGCATCCCGCCGCTGCATCATTTATTCTTGTTTACAGAACTTTAATGTTGTAATTTTATTCGATTGAAAGTTTTTTTGACATAACATATCCGTTTCAGTTAAATTTTTCTATTGCTTTTATCAAAAAAATTTATTACATTGCACAGTTTTTTTACAAATTAAATTTTTTCGCCATGAACAGATTATTTGTACTTCTTTTTGCCATCTTTATCAACCTTCCCTTCTTTATTGTTGCGGAAAATGATGGCGATGACATCAACCCCAACACTGTCCTGTATGATTGCGAAGAAGACCTGATCGAGATCATGTTCTCAGAGAATTCGGAAGTCAGGCTCAGGAGCGGTGACCTCATTGATTATAAAACCAATGCCCTGCAAGGTGTGAACCAGGCTCTTCAAAGCCTTGAATGGTTTACCTGGCAAAGGATCTGTGATGTGCCTGAGACTACTGTTGACCAATGGCAGATCAACGGAGAAGCCAACACGGGCCAGCCGGTTTATAATCTGAATAATATTTACAGGCTTCAGATTCCCAAAGGGCATGATGTCTGGCAGATCAGCAAACAGCTTGAACAGCTTGACGGAGTCCTGATGGCAGGACCTGTCCCAAAACCGCAGGCCCCGCCACTTCCGCCGAACTATCAATCCATGCAGGGATATCTTAACCCTGCAAGTTCCACACCAACAGGCATTGATGCATTGTATGCATGGACACAGACCGGTGGTACCGGAACAGGAGTAACCGTATGCGACCTGGAATACTCCTGGAACTACAACCATGCCGATGTGACCAAAGCCCTTGGGTCACAGATCAACACCAATGTGTCAGACCCTTTCAGCGATAATAATCACGGTACTGCTGTAATTGGTGAACTGGTTGCCAACAATAACGGGTGGGGTACCACAGGCATCTGCTACGGGTCTGGATTGAAGACCTGCGGTACTTATTATGGGATCCCGGCGACCTGGAATGTGCCCGGCGCCATTGCCGTGGCGGTTGCCAACCTAAATGCCGGAGATGTAATTTTGCTTGAACAGCAATGGGATTACACAGGCAATGCAGGTTATGTTCCGATTGAATGGTGGATGAACACTTCTCCTTCGGCACAAACATACAATGCCGTTTATGCAGCCATTGTCAATGCCATCTCCAATGGTATACATGTTGTGGAAGCTGGTGGAAATGGCAGCATCAATACAGGTTCCATGACCTGGTACGGCGATTCCGGGGCCATTATCGTCGGTGCCGGCGGGGCTACAAGTACCAACGACCTTCAAAAGCTGTCTTTTTCAAGCTACGGGCCTCGCTTTAACCTGCAGGGTTGGGGCGAGAACGTGTTCACCACAGGCTATGGCTACTATTACAGTGCCATGGGAGTTAATTATTATTATACCTCTACCTTCAGCGGTACTTCCAGCGCTTCACCCATAGTAGCAGGAGCGGTTGCCTGTGCTTCAGGATATTACCTTGCGAATGTTTCTTCCACACCGCCTACACCTTCGTATATGAGGTCGCATCTGGCAACTTATGGTACGCTACAGGTGACGCCTCCCACCGGTAATATAGGCCCGCGGCCAAACCTGTACCAGGCGATTCTCAATTTTCCACCACCTCAACAAAATTACGACTGGGGAGATGCACCCGATCAGCCCTACCCGACATTGTCAGCGAACAATGGTGCAAATCATATTATCGATGGTATAACATTCCTGGGCGCCATGGTTGATCCTGAACCCAACGGGCAACCCGAACCGCAGGCCCTGGGTGATGATAACGATATTCTCTACCCGCCACCCAACGATGATGAGGATGGAGTTACTATGCCCGTGGTTGTTAATACAGGTTCAACGGTGAATATCACTGTGGTCGCCTCTGTGCAGGGACGCCTGAATGCCTGGATTGATTTTAATTTGAATGGCTCATGGTCAGATGCCGGCGAACAGATATTCACGAACCAGTTTCTGAACGCAGGCTCCAATAACCTGAGCTTTACAGTGCCTTCAGGAGGACCAACAGGCCAGAGTTTTGCCAGGTTCCGTTTCAACACACAGGGTGGACTTACCTTCACGGGTCAGGCACAGAATGGAGAAGTAGAGGATTATGTCCTTTTCATTGAGGAAAGCACATCCGATTTCGACTGGGGTGACGCACCCGACCAGCCCTACCCGACTTTGGCGGCCAGTAATGGAGCCAGTCACATGATTGACGGCATCACATTCTTAGGCGCCCAGGTTGACGGCGAGCCGGACGGACAACCCGATCCAAATGCCCTTGGCGATGACAATGATATCCTTTACCCTCCTCCGAATGATGATGAAGATGGGGTAAACATGCCTGTTGTGGTCAATACCGGGGCAATGGTGAATATTGTTGTAACAGCATCTGTTCCGGGCAGGCTGAATGCATGGATCGATTTCAACATCAACGGCTCATGGGCAGATCCGGGTGAGCAGATATTCACCGATAAAGCCCTGAGTGCAGGTGCCAATAGTCTATCTTATACTGTACCTTCGGGAGGACCAACAGGACAGACATATGCCCGTTTCCGTTTCGATACACAGGGCGGCCTGTCGTTTACAGGTACAGCGCCCAATGGTGAAGTAGAGGATTATGAACTCATCATCGAGCAAGGACCTGCCTACGATTACGACTGGGGCGATGCTCCCGACCAGCCTTATCCGACCCTGTCAGCAAACAACGGCGCCAACCATAAGATGGATGGTGTAACCTATCTCGGCAACCAGGTGGATGGCGAACCCGACGGTCAGCCCGATCCGAATGCCTTGGGTGATGACTTCGATTTTCTTTACCCTCCGCCGAATGACGACGAAGATGGTGTCAATATGCCCTTTGTGGTGAATACGGGCTCAACCGTGACCATTGTTGTTACAGCATCCGTTCAGGGACGACTGAATGCCTGGGTTGATTTCAACATCAACGGTACCTGGGCCGATCCTGGTGAGCAGATTTTCACCGATCTGGTACTGAATGCCGGCGCAAACAACCTCACTTTCACAGTTCCTGCCGGAGGGCCGGGAGGTCAGTCTTTTGCCCGTTTCCGTTTCGATACTCAGGGCGGACTGTCATTTACGGGTACAGCGCCCAATGGTGAGGTCGAGGACTACGAACTCATTATTGAGGAAGGACCTGTATACGATTACGACTGGGGCGATGCACCGGACCAGCCGTATCCGACCTTCGCAGCCAACAATGGCGCTAACCATAAGATGGATGGTTTGACCTATCTTGGCAACCAGGTGGATGGAGAGCCGGACGGTCAGCCCGATCCGAATGCCCTTGGCGATGACAATGATATCCTTTATCCACCGCCAAATGACGACGAAGATGGGGTGACTTTCAATACCGGCCTTATTCCGGGGCAGTCAGCCACTGTTACTGTTTTTGCTTCAGTTTCCGGATTTCTAAATACATGGGTCGATTTCAATATCAACGGATCATGGGCAGATGCCGGCGAGCAGGTATTTGTTGATGTTCCTCTCGTTGCAGGGTCAAACACACTCAGTTTCTTTGTACCTCCGGGTTCCAGCCTTGGGCAGACATTCGCGCGTTTCAGGTTTGCTTCATTCACCGGTTTAACATTTACAGGATCCGCTGATGATGGCGAAGTGGAAGACTACGAGGTATATATTATTGAAGAGCAACCGAACGACAGCGACTGGGGTGATGCCCCCGACGCTCCTTATCCGACCCTCTTCATCAACAATGGCGCTTCGCATGTTGTCGACGGTGTTACGTACCTCGGCAACCTCGTTGATACAGAACCCGGCGGACAACCCGATCCCAATGCTTTGGGCGATGACAGTGATATTCTGTACCCGCCGCCGATCGATGATGAAGACGGTGTTGTTTGGCTGCAACCCCTTGTTCTCAATCAACCTTCTACAATAAACGTTATAGCTTCCGTACCCGGATTTCTGAATGCATGGATCGACTTTAATATGAATGGCAACTGGGCCGACCCAGGTGAACAGATCTTTGTTGATATTAATCTCGTTGCCGGTAACAATAACCTTTTATTCTTTGTTCCCCCAACATCCAATCCCGGACAAACATTTGCCAGGTTCAGGTTCTGCACCCTGCAAGGTCTCACATTCTTCGGACCTGCGCCGGATGGCGAGGTAGAAGACTATGAAGTCCTTATCTATGAAGAGAATCCGATGGATTATGAATTTGGCGACGCCCCCGAAGGATCGCTTGGATATCCTTCACTCGGTGTTATAGGAGCTTTCCCGACCTGCCGCAATGTTATGATATCTGGCTGGATCCAGCATACCAACTTTGGCGCATGGCTTGGTCCGCAATTCGATATGGAGACTGAAGGCAATGCCGGTAACTGTCCGTTATTCAATCCCAACATGTACGATATGGACGAATGCTTCAACGACGGGGATGCCGGTTTGCTCTTCCCGGGTAGCTATACCATTACCGGCCCAGCCGGAAGTGAAACGGTTGTGCCCTGTGCAGGAAGCCCTGTAATGCCTTTGGGTGGCCCATGCCAGGTAATGAACTGGGGAGCCAACATCGACATAGATATCCACAATCATATGCCCAACGGCACGATGGGATACATGAACGTTCTTATTGACTGGGATCAGAACGGACAGTGGTACGGATCATCCAACTGCGTGGGCGCTGTGGCACCGGAGCATGTGCTTGTGAACTTCCCTGTTCCCAATCCTTTTGACGGGCCGCTGTCGGCATTGATCCCCCCGGCTTTCCTTTCAGGACCCAACAATGGTTACTTCTGGGCAAGATTTTCAATCACAGAACAGCAAGTGCCAAATAACTGGGATGGATCCGGTAGTTTTGAAGACGGAGAAACAGAAGACTACCTGCTTGAAGTCAATTCCACGATGGAAGATTGGGGTGATGCCCCTGACGGACCTTACCCGACATTCGGCGCCAACGGTGGCGCCAGCCATATAATGGACGGGATAACATTCCTTGGAGCCAGCGTTGACGCGGATCCTGACGGTCAGCCTGATCCCAATGCACTGGGTGATGACAACGATGGCAACGATGATGAGGACGGAGTCGCTATTTCAGGCCCGATTGCCCCCGGTGCCGGTGTAACAGTTCAGATCACCGCTTCAGTTACCGGAATTTTAAATGCATGGCTCGATTTTGACGGCAACGGTAGCTGGGGTGAAGCAACAGACCATATATTCATTGATGTTCCGCTAACAGCAGGTGCCAATACCCTTACATTTGCCGTGCCCCTGTCTGGAATTGCTACGGGACAGACCTTTGCAAGGTTCCGCTTCAGCTCTGTTTCAGGTCTGTCATACAAATACCAGGCTCCTGACGGCGAGGTTGAAGATTATGAGGTATTCATTGAAGAAATCGATATGGGCGATGCCAATGATCCTACTTACCCGACATTACTCGTGAACAATGGTGCGGCACATGTCATCGACTGGCTTACCTACCTCGGGAATTATATCGATCCTGAGAGCGATGGCCAACCAGATCCCAATGCCCTTGGTGATGACAACGATGGAGGAGATGATGAGGAGGGCGTAGTATTCAATACGCCGCTGACTCCCGGAGCCTCAGCCGCTATGACTGTTACGGCTTCCACTACCGGATTCCTTAACGTCTGGATTGACTTCAATGCCGATGGCGACTGGGCAGACTCAGGAGAACATGTGTATTCCGACCAGACACTGTCTGCCGGCAGCAACCTGCTTTTCTTCCCCGTACCCTCCTCAGCCAGCGTTGGCACAACTTACGCACGATTCCGCTTCTGCACATTCCAGGGACTTAGCTATACCGGTCTCGCTCTTAACGGAGAGGTTGAAGATTATGAAGTGGATATTGAAGGCGAGCTTGATTTCGGTGATGCACCCGATCCGACATATCCCACCCTCCTTGCCAGCAACGGAGCACGCCACCTGATTGACTCTACCGTATACCTCGGCAACAGTATCGATCCCGATGGCAATGGACAACCCGACCCGAATGCACTGGGAGATGATAATGACGGAAATGATGACGAAGACGGCGTTCTTCTTCCTCCTGTCCTGATCCCGGGCCAGGTTATCGGCATCACTGTCATTGCATCAGCTACCGGGTTTTTCAACGGCTGGATCGATTTCAACATTGATGGCGACTGGGCCGATGCCACAGAACAGATATTCGCCGATTTTACCCTTGTTGCAGGGGCCAACAATCTGAATTTCACTGTTCCTCCATCGGCTGCGCCGGGTACCACTTTTGCACGGTTCCGCTTCTGCACTTATCAGGGATTGACCTTTACCGGCCAGGCTCCTGACGGAGAAGTGGAAGACTACGAGGTGGCTGTTGGCTCTCTTCCCTACAAATGGATACAGCATCCCGACCTGAGTGATTACGGTATGGATGTGGATGATACATGGGATCTCGGCGGTATGCAGCCGCCCCATATTCTGGCCGACGATTTCCTTTGCGATATCACCGGCCCGCTCACCAACATCACCATCTGGGGTTCATGGTACCACGACCATATCCCGTTCATGACCGATCCCAATGCAGTGATGTTTACCCTGAGCATCCATGAGGATATACCTGCAGGTCAGAGCGGAACAGGTTACAGCATACCAGGGAATGTAATATGGTTCAGGACATTCAATCCCGGTGAATTCACTGCAATGCTCTTTGCCGCCAACCTGAACGAAGGATGGTTTGAACCCCTGTCTGGATATTATGAGCCTAATGGCGACAGCCAGTGCTGGATGTATAGTTTTAACCTCCAGCCGCAGGAGTTTATACAGGAGGGTACAAAAGACATCCCGAAAGTTTACTGGCTTGATGTGCAGGCTCAGCCGCTGGATCAGGATCCTGAATGTCGCTTTGGATGGAAAACTTCGGTCAATCACTGGAACGACAAAGCGGTGTTTGGCATCGGGCTTGAGCCTTATCCCGGCCCGTGGTTTGAACTCTTCCATCCGGTTTCAGGCGAAAAAATTGATCTTGCCTTTGCCATCACCGGAACGGAGAATCCTTACATTCTCCTGGATTTGACCGTGTTGCTTGAAGGGCCCTACAATGGTTCTGATATGGATACCGACCTCAACCTGAACAATGTTATCCCCAATCAGCAACCTTACGGCTCAAATACCACTGCACCCTGGTATTATACAGGCGCAGAATTCGTTTCATCGATACCGAATACCAATGTAGTTGACTGGATCATGGTTGAACTGAGGGATACCACTAATGCAGGAGCCGCCGACACCTCCACCATGATCGCTCAGAAAGCTTCTTTCCTCCTGAAGAACGGCAAGGTGGTTGCCCTGGATGGCACAAGTTATCCCAAGTATTATGTAACCGTTGCCAACAATTTGTATGTTGTGGTTTACCACAGGAACCACCTCGGCATATTGTCGGCCAATGCCCTGATCCCTGCTGGAAACCTTTACAGCTATGATTTCACCAGCGGTATAGGTCAGGTTTATGGAGGCGTGAACGGCCATAAAGACCTGGGCGGCGGTGTTTACGGCATGATAGGCGGTGACGGAAAACCTGACGGACAGATCAACAACGGGGATAAAAATGACGTTTGGGCCTTCGAGGCAGGCACTTCCGGTTATAAGGCAGGCGATTTTAACATGGATGTACAGGTAAACAACGGTGACAAGAATGATATTTGGGTGCCCAATGTAGGCAAGGGAAGCCAGGTACCTTAATCCGGTTTGATTATATTTTTATAAAAGCTGTCCTGAAAAGGGCAGCTTTTTTTTATTATTATGTAATAAATTTGAATGATTATATATCTTTGCGTCAACATGGTATTGGGAAAAAATGGATCAGGATATTATCATCGTAGGATCGGCATTGTATCTTTTTTTGGTCGCTTCATTGGCCAAATTGGGAAGTAAAAGGGATATCGGTGGGAAAAAGTCATTCCTGTACAGTTTTTGCCTGACTCCTGTTGTAGGGTTTATTATTGTTTTCAGCTCGCCGAAAAAAGATATTCTTCATATTGTCCATTATAAATGCAGCCGTTGTGGATTAGAATTTACCGATTACCACCGGAATTGCCCTTCATGCCGCAAAGAGGGCGTTAACGTCAGACTCAGCCGGAAGAGTATGCACACTTATTAGAAACGAATGAAAGGAACCCCTGAATTGTTACGGTTAATATTTTTAATAATATCAAAAGAAAATTTAAAAAACAGTAAAACATTTTTGAAATATCGGAGTATAAACAGCAAATCAAGGTCAAATACAAATTGACCGGAAGTAGAATACGTTGTTTTTATTATTTATAATCTTTCTAAACTGTATTTTTTGATTTGAGTTTATTTGATTGATAATCATATTTAAGAAATGAAATGAAGAGAATAAAAATATAAAAAAAGAAATTTGAGTGATTGTTTTGTTGCTTATCGATATTTTTTTTTAGTATTTTTGAACTTGGGTGAGCAAAATTGAATTAATAATAAAATCCATAAGGTATGAAACAAAGTATTTTTACTTTTTTAGCAGCAGCACTTTTTTTGGTGTTCAGTATCCACAAAGCAGATGCACAGATACATTCAACTACGGGAGGGGGCTCGTGGAACGACACCCTGACCTGGGTTGGATGGACTATTCCCGGTCCAAACGATGATGTGGTTATCGAAGGACCGGTAGATGTTACCGGGGCGGAATGTAACAATCTTGTAGTACAACCGAACGGGGTACTGCAAAACAGGAGTTATACAAATTATACGCTCAGGGTAAACGGAAACCTGACCAACAATGGGATCATCAGAAATTATCCCGGATGGTACAACCTTTATATCACAGTTGGGGGTGATCTGATCAACAACGGGGAATGGTCAAACTCATATACTTATCTGACCGGCGCCCAGGATCAGCACCTGATGTTTACCAAGGAATTCAGCGGCTACAGAATCGAGGATGCAAACAACAACAGTTCCCTCATTGCAGATTCTGATCTTATCTTTAAAAACACAAAAATCGATCTGAACGGAAGTCAGCTCAGAATCGGACAGGGAGCAAAACTGTACATTTATGGCGAGTGGCTGTTCAATGGCCAGATCATTGGCAGCAGCAGTGAAATCTACCTCTACGATAATGCATTTCTTGAAAGAGTGACCGTTGAAAACGTTGCCCTCAAAGGGATCATCAATGTATTCAGCAGTGTTGTCATTGAGGAAGAAAGCGTGATCGATCTTGGTGAGTAAAGAATATTATGGTAAGGAAGAAAGTAAAGGCTGCCCTGATGGGCAGCTTTTTTTTTACATCTTTTAATGATTTTTTAACTATTTGTTATAGAAGTCTTCATTTCCTGTTCATTTTCTTTTAACACCCTCCCGGTAATTTTGCAGGCTGAACCATTTTTAGTGAAAGAAAATGGTTTGGTTTTGCAAATTTCTTATTATCAATTGTTTAACATAAATTATTTGTTACCATGAGCAGATTTACAAATCGAATCGGCATTAAATTGCCTTTGTTTAAAGCTGTGGCTATGTTGATGTTACTGATGTTTTCAGGTCTTTCCAAAGCCCAGTACACGCTTACCATTTTGCACAATAACGATGCAGAATCTCAGTTGGTCAATGCCGGAGCAGGCCTTGAGGATTTCGGTGGTGTTGCCAGGTTCAAATCGTTGGTTGACTCCCTGAAGGCTGAAGCCATCAACAACAATTACGGTGTGATTATGCTTTCTTCAGGGGATAACTTCCTCGCCGGACCCGAATTCAGCGCAAGCCTGAACAGGGCAGCCGGTTTACCTTATTTCGACGCCCTTGCAATGGATTATATCGGCTACGATGCTATCTGCATCGGCAATCACGACTTTGACTTCGGCCCGGATGTGCTTTCGAAGTATATTCATGATTACACAGCCACCCAGCCGCCATACCTGAGTGCAAACCTTGATTTCTCCCTTGAGGATACACTTCAGAACCTTGTGAATGCAGGAAGGATCAAAACAAGGACCGTGATTACCACCAATGGTCAGAATATTGGTGTGATCGGCCTTACCACTCCTCAGCTTTCGTATATTTCCAGCCCCAGGAATGTACAGGTTGATCCCGATATCGAAAGTATAGTTCAGGCTCATGTCGACACACTCACAGGAATGGGAATTGATAAGATCATTCTTATCAGTCACCTGCAGAACATTGCAGAAGATACACTGCTTATAAAAAATCTTATTAACGTTGATGTGGTTATTGCAGGAGGTGGCGATGAAATCCTTGCCAATCCGGGAGATATTCTTATCCCCGGAGATACTCCCTATGGACCTTACCCGCTAAAAATCACCGATAACAATGGAGACACAGTGTACGTAGTTACCACAAAAGGGGAATATGAATACCTCGGCAGGCTTATCGTAGAATTTGATACCAAAGGAAAGGTGAAGAGCGGAACCGTTACCGGCATCAACCCGAACAGCGGTCCCAACAGGGTGGCCGGAGGAGCCAATCCCGATTCTATACCTGCAAACATCACAGTGAAAGAACAGGTTGTCGACTCGATTGTCGATTATATCAGCGCTCTGGCTGTCAATATCATAGGAAGCTCCGATGTGGATCTCGACGGAGTCAAATCACACGTCAGAACCAAAGAAACAAACGAAGGCAACCTTGTAGCCGATGCACTCAAATGGCAGGCTGAACAGCTCGCAGGCAGCTATGGTTTGAATCCTCCTGACGTCGCTTTCCAGAACGGTGGTGGTATAAGGAACAATTCTGTATACCCGGCAGGTTCTGATATCACGGAGCTTACAACCTTTGATATACTTCCTTTTGCAAACTTTGTAACGATCGTCCCCAATGTTCCCGCTGATCAGTTTAAAGAAATCCTTGAGAATGCTGTTTCAAGAGTGGAATTTGTGGATGGACGCTTTGCCCAGATTTCCGGATTTACATTCAGGTATGATATCAACGGCATACCCCAGGAACTTGACCTGAATGGCAATATTGTGGTGCCCGGTACCAGGGTGATTGAAGCAGAACTAGACGGTGGTATTATGATCGTTCAGAATGGTATGGTGGCGCCTGGCGCTCCTGATATTAACATCGCCACCATTGACTTCCTTGCACGTGGCGGCGACCAGTATCCTTACAGAAATGCCCCCTTCACAACACTTGGAGTATCCTATCAGCAGGCATTGTATAATTATATAGTAAACCATCTGGGTGGCGCCATCACAGCAGCCATGTACCCGGCTGGTGGAGAAGGAAGGATCACTGAAAACCAGCCTCCTTTTGTGGCTAATCCCATCCCTGACCAGAATGCAACCTCAGCCATGTCATGGAACTTCATGGTACCGGCCAACACCTTTGAAGATCCGGAATTAGATCCCATTTCATTCACCTGGGCTAAACTTGCCGATGGCAACAACCTGCCTTACTGGCTGAGCTTTGACAATACTACCGGCACCTTCAGCGGTGTTCCCGCGCATCCTTCCATCATGGACATTGAAGTATTCGCCACAGATGGTTATGGTGAAACAAGCGATATTTTCACTCTTGCTATTACCAAACAGAACCCCCTGCTCGAGTACCTTACCTCCATCAGTCTTGGAACTTTTGAAGAAGGAGCCGCTGAGATCGTTGATTACGACCATCTTACACAAAGATTGTTCGTCACCAATGCAGAATTCAGCACCATAGATGTACTCGATTTCAGCAACCCGATAAGCCCTTCGCTGATACAACAGGTGGATATCACACCTTATGGAGGCGGTATTAACAGCCTCTCAGTTATAAATGGGTATGTGGCGGCTGCAATTGAAAATAATGATCCTCAATTGAATGGCAAAGTGGTTTTCTTCGAGACCTCCGGAGCATGCAACTATGTAGTTGATGTTGAGGTTGGTGCAATGCCTGATATGGTTACTTTTTCACCCGATGGCAACAAGGTTGTATGTGCAAATGAAGGTGAACCCAATGATGATTACACTGTTGATCCTCCCGGATCAGTTAGCATAATTGATGTTTCCGTTGGAATACCTGCTTTGTCCCAGGCCAATGTCACAACCCTCGATTTCAGTGGCATCTCTTCAGGAATGCTCAGCCCGAGTGTCAGAATTTTTGGCAACAACGGAACCGCCACTATTACACAGGATATTGAACCCGAATATATTGCAATATCGGACGATTCCCAGACAGCAGTAGTCACCCTTCAGGAAAACAACGCGGTGGCCATCATCGACCTGACCACCAACACCATTCTTGAAGTAAAAGGACTCGGTTTCAAAAACCACATGCTTAATGGAAATACGATGGATGCATCTGACAAAGCCGATAACATTGAGTTCAGAAACTGGCCCGTGTATGGTATGTTTTTGCCAGATGCCATTAAGAGTTACAGCGTTGGAGGCAACATCTATTATGTTACTGCCAATGAGGGTGATTCAAGGGACTATAACGGCTACAGCGAAGAAGTACGCGTAAAAGACCTCAATCTTGATCCGGTTGCTTTCCCGGATGCCACAGAACTGCAACAGAACAAAAACATTGGCAGGCTCAAGACAACCTTGGCCAACGGAGATGCCGATAACAATGGTGAATGGGAAGAGATTTATACTTTCGGAACACGTTCTTTCAGCATCTGGGATGCCAGTGGCAACCTTGTTTTCGATAGCGGCGACGACTTCGAAAAGATCACCGCATCAGCCTTCCCGACATATTTCAACTCTAACAACGACGATAACGACTCTTTTAAAAGCAGGAGCGATGACAAAGGCCCCGAGCCGGAAGCCATCGAAGTGGCTGAGATCAATGGAAGATACTTCGCTTTTATAGGCTTGGAGAGAATGAGTGGTATCATGGTATATGATATCACCAACCCTGCCTTTCCAGAATTCGTTGAATATGTGAACAACAGGAACTTTACCGTACCTGCCGACACTCCGGAGGCTGGCGACCTTGCCCCTGAGGGTATCGTGTTTATTCCGCTGAGCGAAAGCCCGGCTGCTTATCCCCTTGTTATTACATCCAATGAGGTGAGCGGCACCATCGGAGTTTACAAGGTTAACACCGCCAACAGCTTGCAGCCCACTACACTCACAATTATGCATAACAACGATGGTGAATCACAACTGATCAACGCAGGCCAGGGTCTCGAGAACTATGGCGGCGTACACAATTTTAAAGGAAAGGTCGACTCACTCAGGATGGCAGCAGCCAACCGTCTGAGTCCCACCATTATGCTTTCATCTGGCGACAATTTCCTTGCAGGTCCTGAATTCAATGCAAGCCTTAACCTGCCTGCAGGAGAGCCTTACTACGATGCCGTAGCCATGGATATGATCGGATACGATGCCGTATGTATCGGTAACCACGACTTCGATTTTGGCCCGGATGTGCTGTCGAAATTCATCCACGATTACAGCCTAACACAGCCGACCTACCTCAGCTCCAACCTGGATTTCTCTGCTGAAGATACTCTGCAGAACCTTGTAGATGCAGGCAGAATAGCTTCCAGAACTATCGTCAATTCCCAGGGCAAGCAAATCGGCGTCATCGGCCTCACCACACCGGCCCTTCCATACATCTCAAGCCCGAGGAATGTGAGTGTCGATCCAAATATCGTGGGAATAGTTCAGGATCATATTGACACCCTTATTAGCCAAGGTATCAACAAGATCATCCTCATCAGCCATCTCCAGTCGATCAAGGAAGACTCTGCCCTGGTTACCCAACTGACAGGACTTGACGTGGTTATTGCAGGCGGCGGTGATGAACTCCTGACCAACGATCCTATGATTGCATTGCCTGGCATGACAGTGTACGGAGAATACCCGTTGACAGTGAACGACTTCAACAACGACACCGTATACCTCGTAACAACACCAGGAGAATATGTATATGTTGGCCACCTTGTAGTTGAATTTGATGAGAATGGAGTAGTAACCGACATCGATGATATCAGCAATCCCGTTCTTGTTACCAATACCATTGGGGATTCAGCCCTTTACTATGCAGTTACCGAACCCGTGATGACTTACGTTGCCGGCCTCGCTGCCAATATGATCGGTTCCACCGATGTAGATATGGATGGTATCAAAGCCCATATAAGAACTGTTGAAACCAACGAAGGAAACCTCGTGGCCGATGCCCTTCTCTGGCAGGCAGAGCAGCTTTACAGCGGATTTGGGGTCAATGCCCCTGATGTTGCTATTCAGAACGGAGGTGGTATCCGGAATAACTCCATAATCACAGCAGGATCAGACATGAGCGAGCTTACTACATTTGACATACTGCCCTTTGCAAACTTTGTTTGCATTGCCGAAAACATCACACCCAATGAGTTTAAAGAGATCCTCGAGAATGCCGTTTCAAGGGTGGAATTTGTTGACGGACGCTTTGGCCAGATAGCCGGATTCAAATTCGAATATGATCCGGCCGGTGCAGCACAGGTAATCGATATCAACGGCAATATTACAACCCCGGGTACCAGGATAGTAAATGTCAGACTCAATGACGGAACAATGATTGTTGAAAACGGCATTGTCAGTCCGGCAGCTCCCGACCTGAATATTGCCACAATCGACTTCCTGGCACGCGGCGGCGACCAGTACATTCATATGGAAAACAGCTTTACCACCCTCGGTGTTACCTATCAGCAGGCGCTTTACAACTATATCATCAATGGTATAGGTGGAATAATCAGCTATACAAAGTATCCGGCAGGCGGAGAAGGAAGGATCACCAACCTGCTCGAAAGCACCAACTGGACCGGAACTGTTGACAGCGACTGGTTCAATGCAGGCAACTGGACGAATGGGGTTCCGGATGCCACGAAAGAAGCCATCATTCCCGATGTTGCAAAGGCAACTTTCCCGGTGATTTTGAGCGCAAATGCTGAAACGGATGCCTTAAACATCCTTGCAGGAGCAAGTCTCGAAATAGGTCCGGGAGGCACACTTACCGCCGGCGGAAATGTACAGAACAACGGAAGTTTCATAATTACATCCGATAATACAGGCAGTGCAGGTTCATTCATCGATAACGGAACCCTCACCGGTGCCGGAACATTCTCCTTTAACCGCGACATCATGAACAGCGGAACTTACGGATCGGTGAACGGATGGCACTTTATTTCATCTCCGGTTGCCGGTCTTTACAGCCATGAACTTATTTCTGACTACTACCTCAATACCTGGAATGAAACAGCGAATACCTGGGTGCATCACGAAGAAACGGGCGGCGTACCGGCAATGATACCTTTGAATACAATGGTAGGCTGGAGCGTTAAACAGGATCTGAACTACACAGGTCAGAATCCGACGGGAAATGTGATTGAACTTGCAGGCCCGATGTCAAGTGTACACACTGGAGTTGTGTCCGCCAGTTTCACCGCTACAGACTTAGAACCTGGCGACCCGAACAACCTCAACAACTGGAATCTGTTCGGAAATCCTTATGCTTCACCCATAGACCTGGCAACCGTTACCCTGCCTTCAGAAATGTACGATGGTTTCTACCAATACGATGACATTGCTCTCGATTATATTGAATGGGTTGGCGGCATTGGAACACAGTATCTGCCTGCAACACAGGGATTCATGGTGAAAGCAATCGATAACGGAACCCTTACATTCGATAATTCGGTCAGGACACACTCAGGGTCGGGGAGTTTCCATAAATCGGAGATCAGTAATCTCTTGGTGGTGGAAGCCTCTGGTAACACTTACTCCGACAGGATGTACATCCGTTTCCTGGACGAAGCTACCGAAGGATTCGATGGCGAATGGGATGCCTTCAAGCTGATCAGTTCTGCCCCAATGGTACCTCAGTTATACAGCACAACAGGCGGCCAGGACCTCGCGATCAACTCGCTTCCGGCAACCGGCTCCGTTCCGGTATCCTTCACCGCAGGCATGTCTGGAGCATACACCCTGAAAGCTGTTGAATCAGGAGATTTCGATAACATTGTTTTGGAAGACCTGCTTACAGGCGAGATCACCGACCTTAAGGTCAATTCATACACCTTCGACTATGAAGCCGGTCAAAAGGAAGACCGTTTCAATATCCACTTCAACCTGCAAGGCCAGACAAGCACTTTGGATGACATTAACATTTATTCAGGAAACGGAAACATCTACATCATAATGCCTCTTGGGATAAGCGGTCAGGTTCATGTGTTCAGCGTAATGGGACAAAATATCCTTTCTTCTGCAATAAATGAAGGATTAAACGTTATTACTGTAAACTATTCAGGAAACTGTATAGTAAAACTTGAAACGGCAGAAGGAGTGAAAACCCGGAAAGTATTGATTAAGTAAGCAAAAAGAAGGCAGGGTCTGTCCATACAGAGTCCTGCGCTGATAAAAAATCCATTAAAGGTAAAAATATGAAGAAATCAGTCATCATTTTAGCAGTCGTTTTGCTCGCAGCAGCATTGAATTCGGTATTAATGGCACAACCTGCACCCTGGGATCAATCCATTGGCGGCGGTGAAGGCAATTATCCCGTTGGTGGAGGAGCCCCGCTTGGAGGCGGCCTGCTCATTTTATTGACGCTTGCAGCAGGTTATGCAACAAAGAAATTCCAACAACTGAAGAGAGGATAAAGTCTATATCCGGTTGAAATTGCAAGATAAGCTGTACCCTGGCATTGAATGTTAGGGTGCAGCTTTTTTTTATTGCTTATGGTTTATCCCGGATTAATTTTAATTTTGAAAGGATTAAAATTGCCATTATGAATGAGTATAATAAATTAATAATCAGCCTCTCGGAAAAATACCGCGAGAATACTGCGGCGAATCTTTCCAGGCTCGTCAGGATTAAATCAATGAGCGGGAAAGAGGCGGAGGTGGCTGCAGCATTGAAGTCCATGATGGAAGAAGAAGGTTTTGACGAAGTCTTTACCGACCCTTTGGGCAATGTGGTTGGAAGGATCGGTAACGGTAAAAAAAAGGTCGCTTTCGACGGACACATCGATACAGTGGATACCGGCAGTTTGTCCAATTGGTCATTTGATCCTTTTTCAGGTGAAATAAAAGATGGCTATGTCTATGGACGCGGCTCGGTAGATCAGAAAGGAGGCGTGGCTTCCTTTGTCACTGCCGGGAGAATACTGAAAGAAACGGGCCTCGGAAAAGATATGACGGTACACTTTGTTGGAAGCGTTATGGAGGAAGACTGTGATGGCCTTTGCTGGAAATATATCATTGAGGAAGACGGAATTAAGCCGGACGTGGTCGTCAGCACCGAGCCCACCAATCTCAATCTGTATATTGGGCAGCGGGGGCGCATGGAGATTGCCGTGGAATTTTTCGGCCTGTCGGCACATGGGTCGGCTCCCGAAAGAGGGGATAATGCCATTTATATGGCGTCCAGAGCAGCCCTCAAAGTGGAAAAACTGAACGAAAGCCTGCCATCAGATCCTTTTCTTGGCAAGGGGAGTGTCACGATTTCTGAAATAGTATCCGGAAGCCCTTCGCTTTGTGCCGTGGCCGATTATGCCAGAATTCACCTTGACCGCAGATTAACATGGGGCGAAACGAAAAAATCAGCGCTTGATGAAATTACAGCGCTGATCAGGGGGATGAAGGCTAAAGCCTGCATCCTGTCCTATAAAGAAAAAGCTTATACAGGTCTTGAATACGGTATGGAAAAATACTATCCCACCTGGAAAATGCCGGAAGAACATTTTTATGTGAATGCAGGGAAGGAAGCCTTTAATCGTGTTTTTAAGAAGGAATCCCGGCCGGGGAAATGGACCTTCTCGACCAACGGTGTTGTCATCAATGGTGTTTACGGAATTCCGGTCATCGGTTTCGGGCCCGGGAATGAGATATTTGCCCATGCACCGGATGAGAAAGTACCGGTGGATGACCTGGTTTCCGCTTCTGCGTTCTATGCTGCCTTTATTGCAACATTAAGCGAAAGAAAATAACAAATCACCATGACATTAAGTGAAATTAAAGTGTTAACATCCTCTTTTGAAAACAGGGATGTACATCTGTTTGGTAAAGACTTTTTGCTTACCTGGGAGAAAAGCAACGACGAACTCATTCTTATCCTTGAACTGGCAGAACTACTGAAAAAAATGAGGGAACGAAACATCAGCCCCAGATGCTTCGATTCGGGACTGGCCGTTTCCGTTTTCAGGGACAAATCCACCCGCACACGATTCTCTTTCGCTTCTGCAGCAAACCTTTTGGGTTTGGAGGTGCAGGATATGGATGAGGAGAAATCGCAAATCGCTCATGGGGAAACTGTGAGGGAAACAGCCAATATGATCTCCTTCCTTACAGATATTATCGGTATCCGGGATGATATGTTCCTGGGCGAAGGCCATAAATACATGTGCGAAGTCGGGGAAGCGCTGGACGAGGGCTTTAAAACCGGGGTGCTTCCACAACGCCCGGGCATTGTGAACCTGCAGTGCGACCTTGACCATCCCACACAAAGCCTGGCCGATCTTTTGCACCTGAAAAACCATTTTGGATCCCTGGAAAACCTGAAAGGCAAAAAAATCGCCATGACCTGGGCGTATTCTCCGAGTTATGGCAAACCCCTTTCTGTCCCGCAAGGGATCATTACACTGATGACCCGTTTCGGATTGGATGTTTCCCTGGCATATCCTGAGGGCTACAACCTCATCCCTGAAACAGAGCAACAGGCAGCCGGCTTTGCCAGGGAACACAATACCGGTTTTAAAATCGTTCATTCAATGGAAGAAGCATTTTCAGAGGCCGACATGGTGTACCCCAAAAGCTGGGCCCCCTTCAACGTGATGCAAAAGCGTACATCTTTGCTGAAATCCGGGGATACAGAAGGTCTGAAAGCCCTTGAAAAACAATGCCTTGCACAGAATGCCGCTTTTGCTGACTGGGAATGCGATGAACGTAAAATAAAACTAACAAAAAATGGTGAGGCGCTTTACATGCATTGTCTTCCGGCAGATATTTCGGGGGTGTCGTGCAAAAGAGGGGAAGTGGCACAGGATGTTTTTGAGAAGTACCGGATTCTTACCTATAAGGAAGCCGGGTATAAACCTTACATCATTGCGGCCATGATGATGGCCTGTAAATTTGAAGATCCGGCAGCAGTATTGAACGCCCTGCTCCTTCGAAAAAGCAACAGGGTTTTATGATCCGTGTTTCCATCAACGGGTCAATGACCCGTAGCAAATCACCTGCAGATAAACACACCTGAACCCAAAGGATTCAGACTATTGCAAAAACAGGCTGCTGCCCTTCATCATGGTATGCACCGGAAGTCCTTTGACCTCAAGTCCTTCATAAATATTCAGATCGCAATTCTGATGATGTGTTTTTGAGGAGATAATTTGATTTGCATCAGGATCCCAAATCACCAGGTCGGCATCGGCGCCTTCCTTAATCATTCCTTTTTGGGGATACCATCCAAAGATTTTTGCAGGGTTTTCGGAGCTCACCTCAATGAATCTACCGAGAGAAATCCTTTTCCCCCAAATCCCGTGGGTATATAAAAGACTCAGTCGATGCTCAATGCCTCCCGCTCCATTGGGTATTTTTGTGAAATCATGGATACCCCTTCTTTTTTGTTCCAAGCTGAAAGGGCAATGATCTGTTCCCACAGTGTGAATAACACCGTCGCGTATAGCCTGCCACAAAGCTTCCCTGTCTTCATTTTTTCGCAGGGGAGGACTCATCACATACGCACTGGCACGGTCAAAAGGATGATCGTACATGCTGTTGTCCAGCAGCAGGTATTGCGGACAGGTTTCAGCATACACAGGCAGCCCTTGGGATTGTGCTTTTTCAATATAGTCAAGCGATTCGCGGGTTGAAACATGAACGATGTACAGCGGGCATCCGGCTTTTTCTGCCAGGTTGAGCGCCCTTTTCACCGCTTCCGCTTCCACTGCATTGGGGCGGGATAGGGGGTGGTATTTTGGGGAGGTCATTCCTTCTGACAGGTATCCGTTCTTCAGATTTTCTATCTCTTCATCCGCTTCACAATGGATGGCAACAAGCCCTCCATGCCTGCCTGCAGTTTTCATTACTTTAAAAATGTCTTCGTCCCGCAGTCCGATGGAAGAACGGTAGGCCATATAAACCTTAAAAGAGGCGATCCCTTCCTCCCGGATGCAGCGGATGATTTCCTCCCCGGTTTTGGCTGTCCATTCCACGGGGCTTACATGGAATTTAACATCACACAGGCTGTTTGTTGCTTCGATGCGCCTTTTATGGAGAGCTTCAATCAAGGACTGCCCGCGGCACGGGGTAACAAAATCAATGAAACTTGTTGTGCCACCGGCGATTGCAGCACGGCTGCCCGTTTCAAAATCATCGGATGAAAAACCAGAAGGGCCGGGCAGATGCATGTGCACATGCGGGTCAATGCCCCCGGGAAAGATACAAAGCCCGGTGCAATCAATGGTCTCAGCCTCGCCGGGAAGATCAGGATATTCACCCTGGCTCACTATACTGCTTCCCGCAATCAGCAAGTCGGTGCGGATAAGTTTACCCTGCAGGTAAACCAGGCCGTTTAGCAAAAGAATCTTTCTCAAACAGCGAATTTTATACAAAGATAATGCATGTGATGCATTGCCGTCCGGATGATGTTGAAAAGTTTAAAAGTATAACCAGTAAAAATTTACACCCTGCCGGTGGTTATACTCAAGTGTCGGGAAAGGTATTTTAAGGAAATTAAAACCGTGGAAGATGAAGCTGAGTACATTCGAGCGGGTTTTAATCCTGGAAAGATCCACATCGAGACTGAAGTAATATTGCCTGTATCTTGGATAACCGGGCAGGGGTACGCCGTTATATGAGCCCGGGTTACTGTTGGCGCCCAGCATCCCGTCGGCCCCGTAACCGAAAGCCACATTAAGCCATGGGGGGAACCGTGAGCTTTTAGGAAGGAAGGAATGGATGTTACCCGAAAGCCAGTAGGTTTGGCCATTATAATCTTTCAGCATTCTCTCAAAAAATCCGGTACCCAGCAGATCGGGCCTGTATGGGGCATATTCGCTTTCAAGATACGACCATTTAAGCAGCAGCCGCTGCTCGTCCCATGCCAATTGTTGTCCGATGAAAAGGCCGGTTCCGGCAGCATTGGCGATGAGATCGCCCGCCGAAGCCCCCCACTGTTCCGAGAATCCATCCAGTATCTCTACCACCGTAAGATAAGTAAATCCCATCGAACCTCCTGTCCAGATGGCTTTCTTCCTGCTGACACCTGCCCAACGGTAAAACTCATATCCGAACTTTCCGATATACGCCGCGGTGGTTGCATGGCCCAGCTTATCGACCTGCATCCACTCATGTCCGTCGTTGATCCAATGGAATCCCGACTGAGGATAATCCTTGTACCAGGCCGAATACAGGGCGGTCATGGAAGTAACATACAGCAATGACTGCCCTGTGATGACCCAGGTAAGCCTTTTCTTATTGAGGGTGTCAGGGTAACTGTCCATGAACAGGGGCTCCGACTGTGCAGCCAGATTGCCTGTGATGAAAAGCAGTCCCAGAAACAAACCCAGCCTCCTTATTCTGATATTTTCAAATACGGATTTGAACAATGAATACTTTTTTTCCGGTTCAAAATTAGTATAAAAACGGAAGCCGGTTTACTTCATGATTCCTCTTTCATCTAAAGCGCGCCGGTATTTATTTGCATTTACAGCATGCCGGGAGGCCGTTCGTGCGAATTCGTGATATCCTGAAAAGTCTGCCCTGGCACAGAAGAAGAAATAATCATGGGTTTCAGCATTCAGCACCGACTCAATGGAAGAGATGGATGGAAGACATATAGGACCGGGGGGTAAGCCTGAATAGAGATAGGTGTTGTAAGGCGAGTCCAGTTGTTTGTGGATGTTCAGCACCCTGTTGATGCTGAAGTCGCCCCATGCGTAAATAATCGTAGGATCGGCCTGAAGTTTCCATCCGTATTTCAAACGGTTGAGGTAGACCCCGGCGATGGAGGGTTTTTCATCTTCCTTTGCGGTTTCTTTTTCCACAATGGAAGCCAGGATGCCCACTTCAACAGGTGAAAGTTTTAAATACGCGGCCTTTTGACTTCTGTTTTCATTCCAAAAAGCTTTGTATTCGCGGTTCATCCTTTCAAATAATTTTTCAGGGGTGATATTCCAGAAAACCTCGTAGGTGTTTGGAAGGAACATACAGAGGATGGTTTCGCCCGTAAATCCGAACCGGGCCGGGTACTCAGGATCTTCCATCAAACTGATGAGCGAAAGGGAGTCGGCTTCGATCTGGTCTGCCAGACGCCGGGCAAGCTGGGGTTTGGTACTGATGTTGTTGAAGATCAGGTTTACCGGAGTTTGCTGACCGCTGCGCAGAAGGTTGATGAGCTCATTATTGCTCATGCCTCCATGTATTTCATACTTCCCGGGATGGATATGGGAAGGTAAATTTTT